>JANWHR010000178.1 GCA_025450355.1 Micropepsaceae bacterium | reverse complement strand
TCTGGAATGCTGAATGCGTTCCGTTATGGCGCTCCGCCCCATGGCGGCACGGCGCCCGGGATCGACCGCATCGTCATGCTGCTGGCCGACGAGCCGAACATCCGGGAAGTGACCATGTTCCCGATGAACCAGCAGGCACAGGACCTGATGATGGGCGCGCCATCCGAAGTTTCCCCGCGCCAGCTCCGCGAACTCTATCTCCGCACCGTCCTGCCGGAGAAGAAACCATGACTCTGGTCACCAGTGAGCCGAAATGATCACCGTCAATCTGGCGCAAGCCAAGGCGCAATTGAGCGAGCTTTTGGACAAAGTGGAGAAGCGCGAAGAAGTGATTGTCACGCGGCGAGGCAAACCGGTGGCGCGCATTCTGCAGGCGGAGTGCCCGAAGAAGCCGTTGCCGCTTGAGAAGCTCGCCGCATTTCGAGCGAGATTGCCACGTTGGGGCAGGGACAGCGCAAGTCTTCTGCGGGGAATGCGTGCCGAGGAGCGCAGTTGAAGTGCTGTTTGCGGGGGTGCGCGGTTTCGTCCCTACCCGGCGGTGCCCCAGATTTCCGTGGCGGTTTCGACGATACGCTCCAACTTGCGCCGCTCGATGTCCTCGCTGATGTGATTGCCGTGATGGGTGCTGGCAAAACCGCATTGGGGTGACACGCAGAGCTGCGTCAGCGGGAAGTGTTTCGCGGCGTCATCGATCCGGCGCTTGAGAAAATCTTTCGTTTCGAGTTCCGGCTTTTTCGAACTGACGATGCCCAGCACAACTTTCTTGTCGTGTGGAATGTGGCGCAGGGGCTCGAAGCCACCGGCGCGTTCGCTGTCATATTCGAGGAAATAACCGTCCACATGGGGTTGAGCGAAGGCGACCGCAGCGACGCGGTCATAGCCGCCTTCGGCCATCCACATGCTCTGAAAATTGCCGCGGCAGGTGTGAACGCAGACCGTCATGCTGTCCGGCACACCGGAGGCGATGCGGTCCACGATGCGCGCGTAATGGGCAATCAAACGGTCGGGATCGAGCCCATCCGATTTGATCCGGTCCCGGATCTGCGCATCGCACAAAAACGCGAAGCTGATTTCGTCGATCTGGAGATAAGTGCAACCTGCCGCCGCGAGGTCATGGATTTCCTCGTGGAAGGCGCGCACCACATCGTCCCAGAATTCCTCCATATCGGGATAGGCATCCGGGCTTACGGTCTTCTGGCCGCCACGCATGTGCACCCAGGTGGGCGAGGGGATGCAGATTTTCGGCGTTCGGCTGGTGACGGATTTCAGGAAAAGAAATGCCTCCAGCATGATTGGTTTTTTGCGCCGGACTTTGCCCGTCACGGTCAGCATCGATCGGGTCTCGCCTGTTTCGCCTTTTTCTCCGCGAAACGACAGCGCATAACTGGTATTGGTGGGGACAATACCATCCAGAGCGGTCATGAAATCGACCAGATAATGGCCGCGCCGGAATTCGCCGTCGGTAATGGCATGCAGTCCGGCCGTTTCCTGGAGTGCGACGGCATCGTGAATGGCCGCATCTTCGACGGCTCTCAATTCCGCCGCGCCGATCTCGCCGCTTGCGGCTTTAATCCGCGCCTCACGCAGTGCCGCAGGGCGCAGCAGACTGCCAACATGATCGGCACGGAATGGTGCGTTCATCCCTACTGCAACCGTGCCGGGATTTCGTCGAGCGAGCGTTTCACCAGATCGGCGGCGGATTTTGCGTCCAGGCGTGCCGCAATGAGCTTTTCCGCGGCGGTCACTGCGGCATCCGCCGCGGTGGCGCGGATATCGGCCAGCGCATGCGCTTCGGCCTGCGCAATCTTCTCCTCGGCCTGTTTTGCACGCCGGGCAATCTGGGCTGCTGCGGCGGCGCGGGCTTCCTTCGCGAAGCGTTCGGCTTCGGCTTTTGCTTCGGCCAGGATCTGCCCTGCCTCGGTTTCAGCGGCGGCCTGCTTCTGACGATATTGCGCCAACAACGCTTCGGCTTCCAGGCGCAGACGCTGGGCTTCTTCGATTTCGCGCGCAATCGACGCGGCGCGGGAATCCAGCGAGTTCGCCGTTGCTTGCGGCACGCGCTTCCAGATCAGGATGGCGAGAAAAATCGCGGTTCCGACGGCCACCCAGAATTCCGGGTCGCTGAGCAATCCGGTCATGCGGCCCCCTGCTGTTCGGCAATCAGCTTTGTTGCCTCTTCGGAATTGACGCGCGCGCCGGTCAGCCGCTCGACGATCGCAACGGCGGCTTCCGCTGCGGCCGGGCGCAAGCTGCCGAGGGCACGGGCACGGTCGGCGGCGATGCGCTCTTCCGCCTGCCTCACCAATGCCTGGGTCTCGGCGCCGGCCCCGGCTTTCTGCGTCTCCAGTTCCGCATTGATGGATTTGCGGTTGTCGTCGAGAATCTGATGCGCACGGCTGCGCGCACCGCTGAGCCCGGCCTCATAGCTGGCGAGCGCCTCGGCCGCCTGCTGACGCAGCTTCTCTGCGGCGCCAAGATCGCCGTCGATCCGGTTCCGGCGGTCGCCGATCACGCCCTCGATCATTGGCAGCGTGATGCGCCAGAGCACCAGGAACAGCAGACCGAAGGTGACAATCAGCCAGAATATCTGGCTGGGGAACGTGCCGGTGTCCATCTGCGGCAGGCCGCCACGAGGGGTTGCCTCGGTGGCTGTGTTGACGGGCTGCGCGGCCATTTGGTCAGGTAAAAAGAATGATGAAGGCCATCACCACGCCCAAGAGGCCGGTGAATTCACAGAGCGCAAATCCGACCAGAAGGTTGGTGAATTGCCCCTGCGCGGCGCCGGGATTGCGCAGCGCGCCAGCGAGATAATTGCCGAAAATAATGCCGATGCCCACGCCCGCTCCGATCAGTGCGATCGTGGCGAGGCCGGCGCCGATCATCTTGGCCGCCATAAGATCCATTCTTGAAACTCCCCTTGGTTAGTGATGCGGATGCAATGCGTCGTTGAGATAGATGCAGGTCAGGATCGCGAACACATAGGCTTGCAGAAATGCGATCAGGAATTCGAGTGCAGAGACGCCGATGATGGCGACAACCGGTGCGAAGGACAGGAATTTGACCGCGCCGCCCGCTGCCGCCAGACCAATCACGAATCCCCCGAAAACGTTCAGCATGGTATGGCCGGCCATCATATTGGCAAACAGCCGCACCGACAGGCTGATCGGACGGCTACAGAACGAAATCACTTCGATCGGGACCAGGAAAATCAGCATCCAGACGGGAACGTTGGGGGCGAATAGCCCGAAGAATTTGATGCCGTGTTTCGCAATTCCAACGACGATCACCATCACAAAGACAAAGATGGCCAATGCGAAGGTGACAACGATGTGGCTGGTGACCGTAAACGGGCGAATCAGCGGGAACAGGCCCAGCGGAAACATTCCGTACACATTCGCGAACAGGACAAAGAAGAACAGCGTGAAGATGAAGGGAAAGAACTTCAGGCCGTCCGTTCCGCTGGCGGATCGGATCATGTCGGCGACGAAGACGTAACTCATCTCGGTCAGCGACTGCAGCCGCGTAGGCACGAGCCGGCGTGAGGAGGCGCCAAGCGTCAGCAGAACCGCTGCCGATCCGGCCACGATGCACATCCACAGGGCCGAATTCGTAAACGAGATGTCGTAACCGAACAGGTGAATCGGCGGTCCGATCCGCGTCACCTCGAACTGCTCCAGAGGACTTGCCACTGAACTCAATCCTTGTCTGCGCCGATTTTGTTCATCTCGCGGGCTGCGCGCAGCACGTTGCGAAATCCCGCGGCGACTCCGAGGAAAAAAAACACAATCAGGAGAATGGGCGACGTCCGAAAGACCCGGTCGAGCGCCCAACCAATGGCTCCCCCAACAACCACCGCCACAACCAGCTCCGCCACCAGCCTGAACGCAACACCCAACTGGGACTCGCGGGATTCGGGCGCCGGTTCGGGCTCCCGCGCGCCCCGCGCCCGTTTCAGCTTTCGTTCGAGTTCATTGAGGCGCCGGGTGTCGGGATCGTCTTCGGCCATGCGAACCCGGAACCTGCCTGCTTTAAGCTCGCTGGTCTGAATGAATCTGCACACTTGCCGGAAAGGCGCGCGGACCATAGTGGCGAGTCCGGGTTGTGTCAAGAAACCGGAACACGCCTAAACAGCCTGATTTTACTGACTTTTTTGCCAGACAGTCAGGGCGCGACAATCAGTCTGTCACGCGGACAGAATTGCGCCAACGCGGCGAGCAGATCGTCCAGCGCCAATGCAACGCACCCTGCCGTCGGCGCGAAATCGTCGCGCGCGAGATGCACAAAGATAGCACTGCCCTTGCCCTGGACCACGGGCGCATCATTGAATCCCACCACGGCAAGCACGTCATAGACGTGGTCGTCGCGCCAAAGACGCTCATCCAGCGTCGCGTGGGGCAGGCGCACGAGACTATTGTAATTGTCATCTCCGGGGATGTCGCACCAGGCATCGTCCGGCTCAATTCTTTGGACCTGCAACGGGCTGATTGGCGCCTCCAGCCGGTCGGCTCGATAAAGCACGCGGCGCAGCGGCCAGCGCCCGGCGGGAGTCACTCCATCGCCTTCACGCCGCTTTTCGCCCATGCCGCCACGGCCGACCGCGCAGCGCCGCGCGCCCGCCCCCCAATCGGCGGTGTAGATCACGCCGCTCGGCCGGACCGTGATGTCCATTCAGAAAAGATGCCCGGCCTTCAGCGCCTTGGTCCGCAGATACTCGCGGTTGTGCGCGTTGTCAGGAAAGCTGTGCGAGACGCGCTCCGTCACGTCAATGCCGGCCTGCCGCAGCGCGGCCACTTTTTGCGGGTTGTTGGTCAAAAGCCGGACTTTCCGGTAACCGAGAAGCTGCAGCATCTTTGCCGCGATGTCATACAGTCGCTCGTCTTCCGCAAAACCCAGTCTTGTATTGGCCTCCAACGTGTCAAAACCTTCGTCCTGCAGCCGATAGGCCCTGAGCTTGTTCATCAGTCCGATGCCACGACCCTCCTGGGCAAGGTAAAGCAGGACACCACCGCCGCCGGCCTCGATGGCCGAGATTGCGCCGCGCAACTGATCGCCGCAGTCGCATTTGAGCGAGCTAAGAAGATCACCCGTGAAGCATTCCGAATGAACTCTCGTCAGGACCGGTCCCGGTGGCGCCAGCGCCGGGCCTGATTTGTCGCCAATCAGAATCGCGTAATGTTCCGGCCCGCCATCGGCGGGGCGAAATGCTGCGATTTCTGCGCGTTCGGCTGATTTCAGCGGCACCCGCGCGCGAAGCAGGAGCCGAAGCGTCTCCGCCGCAAGGTCCGGATAGCCGTTAATGTCGGAAACTTCGACAACCGTCAGCAGCATTTCGTTCACGGCCTGCTCGCGCTCGCGCACGGCGATTGGCACCACGACGGCTGCAGGAAGCAGACCGGACAGTTTCGCCAGTTTGACCGCAGCAACGGCGGTCACGTCCGGCTGGCTCCTGCCGGGGTTGAAAGGCCCCTTCAGCGGATAATCGAGGTCCGTCGCCGGATCGGCAATCGCCCGGACATATTCCGCACCCGAATTCAGGGGTAGCGGCAGGGCAATGGCTTCTTCCGTGTAGAGCGGAATTTTCAGCGTGGCTGCCCGGTCGTGCGTGATCAACAGCCAGCCGGGTCCTCCGCACGCACTGATCCCGTCCAGCGTGTCTGCTTCGGTCGTTTCTGCTGCCGCGGCCAAGCTTGCCAGCCGGCCCGAATCCCGAATTAGCACTGGCGCCCCGCGACGAAATTCGCCCGCCGCGCGTTCCACACGGTGAACCGGCGAAATGAATGGCTTTTGGGGCTGTTTGGGCAAAATTTTGCCGGGTTTATTAGGTCTGCTGGCCCGACATACACCCGAGCCGGGAAACGGGATAGGGTTTGGCGCATTAACGTAACGCGCGCCTTGATGGGGAGATAATGTGATGCCAACCGCAAAGCGCGTACTTCTCGTCGATGACGACGAGATGCTGCGCGCCTCGCTCGCTGAACAGTTCGCAACCGAGGACAATTTTGAAGTCATCGAGGCCGGATTCTTTCGTGAAGGTCTGGAGAAGGGTCTCGATGGTCTGTACGAGTTCATGATTCTGGACGTGTCGCTACCCGACGGCGATGGGCGCAAGCTTTGCCGTGAGTTCCGCGACCACGGCGTGACCTGCCCCATCATTATCCTCACCGCTTCCGACTCCGACGCCGATACCATTGAAGGGCTGAAGGCCGGCGCCAATGATTACGTGACCAAGCCGTTCCGTTTTGCCGTTCTGAAGGCGAGGGTGGACGCGCATCTGCGCAGCCACGGGACCAGTGAGGAAGCGATTTACCGCATCGGCCCCTACACGTTCCGCCCGAGCGCGAAAGTGCTGGTGGAAGGACAAAAACGCATCCGGCTAACCGAAAAGGAAACAAATATCCTGAAATACCTGCAGCGTGCCGGCTCGACCGTCAGCCGGGACGTGTTGCTGCATGAGGTGTGGTGTTACAATCCTGCGGTTTCAACCCACACGCTGGAAACCCATATTTACCGCTTGCGCCAGAAGATCGAAAAAGACCCGTCCCGCGCCCAATTGCTGGTGACGGAAAGTGGCGGATACCGGCTGAACCCATAACCGGTTCTTAAGGCTGAACCCTGACCCTTACCGGGCGCGCCCTTTTGTTGCCACGGATTCCACCTAAACGGCAGCGACGCAGCTTCCGGGTAGGGCTTTCACAATTTCATGGCCGGCACGCAAAATCGCCCTGAGCGGCCCACGGGTGATTTCCCGGAACCTGATGACCACCCCGGCAGCCCACGCAACACACGCTTTCGCATTGCGCTGATTGTCGCCGGCTTCTGGTTTGCGCTGCTGGGAGTGGCCCTCTTCTCTTATTGGATTTCCGAACTGCCCGGTACCGGCAGCCTGGCCGTGTATCAGCCAGGCAATGACGTCACTCTGCTGGATGTGAAGGGGCGAATGATCGCCCGCCGTGGGTTGGTTCAGGGCGAGGCGGTGGCAGTGGCGCAATTGCCGGGATATGTCGGCAACGCCTTCATCGCGGTCGAAGACCGGCGGTTCCGGCATCATTTTGGAATCGATCCGATCGGCCTGATCCGCGCGGCCTTTGTGGATGCCGCGCACCGGGAATTCGTGCAGGGCGGTTCGACCATCACCCAACAGCTTGCGAAAAATCTGTTCCTGACGCCGGATCGCACCATCCGCCGCAAAATCGAGGAGGCAATTCTCGCGGTTTATCTGGAGACTCGCTACAGCAAGGATCAGATTCTCGGCTTCTATCTGAATCGGGTCTATTTCGGCGCCGGCGTGTACGGGATCGAGGCGGCGTCGGAGCGCTATTTCGACAAGCCTGCGACGCAGTTGACGCTGAAGGAAGCCGCCATCCTCGCGGGGATTGTCAAAGCGCCGTCACGCTACAACCCCGAAGCATCGACGGACGCCGCGCTGACGCGCGCCTCCCTTGTGCTTGAGGACATGGAGGATGCGCATTTCATTGATCGTGCTACGCAGATCGAAGCCACGAAGGCGAAGCCCAAATTCGCACACAGTTTCGGTACGCCGGGCGCAGGATATTTCGTCGATTATGTGATTTCACAGCTGCCAATTCTGGCGCCAGCGCCGAAAGAACGCCTGATTGTCGAAACGACTTTGGATCTGGACCTCCAGCGGGAAGCCGAAATGGCGGTGTCGCGGGGTCTTGCGGCCGTCGGTCGAAAGCTCAAGGCGTCTGAAGCGGCTCTGGTGAGTTTCAGCTCGGATGGCGCGTTGCGCGCGATGGTGGGCGGGATGTCTTATGACGAGAGCCAATTCAATCGCGCCGCGGACGCGAAACGCCAGCCCGGCTCTGCCTTCAAGCCTTTTGTCTATCTTGCCGCTTTGGAACACGGACATCGCCCCGGCGATGAAGTCTTTGACGGCCCGATCACCATCGGAAATTGGAGCCCGGGCAATTATGAGGGCGAATACGAGGGGCAAATCACACTGGCGCGGGCGCTCGCTCATTCCTCGAATTCAGCGGCCGTGCAATTGGCCAATGAAGTTGGCCCCGCCGAGGTCGTAAACGTGGCGCACCGGCTGGGTGTTTCGGAACCACTCAACGCTGTTCCATCGCTTGCGCTTGGCACTTCCGAGGTGACGCCGCTGCAATTGACGTCGGCCTATATTCCCTTCGCGAATGGCGGCTTTGGCGCCGCGCCCTACGCCGTGCTTCGTATCCGCACGGCGTCTGGAAAAACTCTTTACGAACATCGCGCCGCGGATGGAGCGCACGTGATGAGCCCGGAAAACGACGCCTATATGACGGAGATGCTGGCCGGAACCGTGGATGACGGGACCGGGAAAGCAGCCGCGCTCGGGGGCCGGCCTACGGCTGGAAAGACCGGCACTTCGCAGGACTACCGCGATGCCTGGTTCGTGGGTTTCACGGCCGATCACGTCACCGGCGTCTGGATCGGAAACGACGACGGGAAGCCGATGAAAAAGGCGACCGGCGGCGGATTGCCCGCGCGGATTTTTCACAACTTCATGCAGGCAGCCGAGCGCAACACTCCGCCCAGGGAGCTGGTTGGGATGACCCTCCTGGCCGCGAATGACGAAATACCGCCGCCGGAAGAGCCGCGGCCGCCGAACGCCGATAACCCGAAAGCCGAATCACACGACGACGTGTTGAGCATTTTCCAGAATCTTCTCGACCGCCTGTTCTGAGATCCGCACCACAGCGAATCGCTGCGCATCGCGGTGGCTGGTCCCCTTGTCGCCTCGATTTTGCCAGGCATAATCGGTCCTCCCCCAAGGGGGATGACGCGACTTCACTCGCAGTCTAGCTGCGGACTTCCGGACCGAGTGGCGCCCGCTGGATGATTTCGATCCGTGTACCCCAGGGATCGGTGATGTAGGTGATCTTGCTGCCGTTGGGCACGGTGCGGGCCGGTTCGTCCAGCTTGACGCCATCGGCAGTGATCCTTTGAACAAAGGCCGCATGATCTTTCACATCAAAGCCGATGTGATCGAGAACGCGGTGCCGGGTGGGCGTCTGCGCAACGTCAGCCTTGAGAAAGCGCAGCTGCACGCCGGGCAGATCGACGACCGGTGCGCCATTGCGCGTTCCCGCCTTGCCGCCGAAAACCTTCACGTACCAGGCTTGCGCTTTCGGGATATCCGCCGCCGTCATGGAGAAGTGGATGTGTTCGTTCCGGATGGGGATGGTCTGGTCTTTGTCTTCAAGGATTTCGATGCGCACGCCGTCCGGCGTGACGACAAACGCCTGATCCGGCCGGTTGTTCGTGCCGGGCAGCACAGGAACACCTTTGGCTTTCCATTCAGCCACGCGCCGCTGCACGTTGTCGACGATAAACCCGACATGGTTCACAACCGAACCAACGGTGCCACCGTCGCCTTTTTCGTTTCCGAGACTGAGATTGATATACAGCCCCGGGAACTCGATGAGCGGCTGACCGCCCGGCATGTAGAGTTTCCCGCCCATCGCGAGAAACAGCTTCTTGTTGGCATCGACATCCTTTGAGATCAGATGCCAGTGGCCCATGGTCACACCGGCCTGGTTGAACGGCGCCGGCTGTGCGACGGCCGCCTCGCCAAACAATGCAGCGGTCACAAGCAAAAGAGAAAAGAGTAGGGGTTTCATTGCTGCCCTCCGGGTGGAATGCGGATCGCAAACACCAGAAGATGGACCATACGCGGTATGCTACCCCTCGTCTATCGGTCGCCGCGCTGCATGACGTATCTGCAGGACCGTTACATTTCCCGGCGCGATGGTGAAGATGACGCGATAATTGCCGAAGATCAGATGACGCAGCGCCAGGCCCTCCAGTCCGTCCTCGGGAGCAAATGGACAGCGCTTCGGGTTCTGGCGCAGGGTCATCATCGCGCGGCGCATCGACGCGACGAATTTTCGTGCCGCGACCATGTTGTCGAGCGCGATGACGTGGAAAATTTCGTCCAGATTTGCTTCTGCCGTGGGTGTCAATGTGACCTTATAGTTCATTTGTTACGGCGCTTGTGGGCCCGGCCGGATGGCGGCAAAAGCCGCGCCTCCATTTCCTCCAGAACCTCGCCAGCGTCGCGGAGTTGGCCGGAACGGTATTCGGCAATACTGCGCCTGAGCTGCATAAGTTTGTCGGCCAGTTCTGCCCGGTCCAGGAGCTTTTGATACGAAACGGCATCCTGCACCACGACCTCGGCATGGCCATTGACAGTCAAAATCGCAGGACGTCCGGTTTTTTTCAATCGCGCTATGGTCTCGCGGGATTTGCGCTGAAATTCCGTCAGCGACTGGATGTCCTTCAGGTTCATCATTTCACTTCCTGTGAATAAGCTGATAATTTCATGGTTTACATATAGGGGCAGCCATCGGACGGGACAACCGCGGAGGCGGCCGCACATCGCATGCTGGGGACGTGGCATGAGTTCGTGATAATCTGCCGCCCTGGAACGGGATTTGCCAACATGCTGAATCAACCTCGTTACACGGTACTCGCCACGGCTTCATTGCTCATGATCGGATCGCCGGCAGGCGCCGCGGAATCATCCGGTGAGGCGGTTTACGCGAAATATTGCGCGTCCTGCCACGATCAGACGGGTGCGCGAATTCCGGCGCGTTCGGCGCTGATGAATCTTTCGCCGGCGCGCATCCTGCGCACGCTCGATTTCGGCGCCATGATGTCCATTGCCTATCCGATCCGCCGCGACGAACGTGAAGCGGTCGCGCGCTTTCTCGGCCATGGGCCGGAGGATGCTCCCCCACCTCCCTCGGCTTTTTGCCAAACGGATGTGCCCATCATGAATGGCGCAGCGAAAGCCAGTTGGGCCGGGTGGAGTCCGGACGCGTCCAATGCGCGTTTTCAGGACACGGAAAACGCCGGACTGACGGCCTCCGACATTCCGAATCTCCGGCTCAAATGGGCCTATGCCTTTGCGGGCGATGTGACCGCCTTTGGCGCGCCGGCCATCCTGAATGGGACGCTGTTTACCGGCAGTGCCGGCGGGACGGTTCAGGCACTCGACGGCAAAACCGGCTGTATCCATTGGCTGTATCAGGCCAATGGTCCGGTGCGGAGCGGAATGGCCGTCGTGCGCGAGAATGGCCGCACCACTCTTGTGTTCAGCGACCAGAATGGCTGGACCCATGCCGTCGATGCGAAGACCGGCAAACCGCGCTGGCGCAAACGGCCGGAGGAGCATGAGGCGACGCGGCTTACCGGCACCCCGGCGGAATTCAACGGCGTTGTCTTCGTGCCTGCAGCTTCGTGGGAAGAGACGCGCTCGATCGATCCCGAATACCCATGCTGCACGTTCCGGGGCAGCATCACCGCCATGCGTGCGAGCGATGGCGCGGTGTTGTGGAAAACTTATCTCGTCGATCAGCCCAAACGCACTGGAAAGACCGCGGCAGGAACGCCGACCTTTGGGCCATCCGGCGCCGGGGTTTGGTCGCGGCCAACCGTCGATCCCGCGCGCGGGCTGCTCTATGTCACGACCGGCGACAACTACTCGCATCCGGCGACCACGACCAGCGATGCCGTCATGGCGCTGAATGTCAAAACCGGACAGATCGTCTGGTCGCATCAGATGACTCCGGCGGATGTCTATAACTCCGCCTGCGGAGCAAAGGCAGTCAATTGCCCGGCAAACAACGGCCCGGATTACGACTTTGGCTCATCGGCAGTTCTCGTCCGAACCATGGCGGGGAAAGACATCCTCCTGGCAGGGCAGAAGTCTGGCGTCGTCTATGCTTTCGATCCCGATCAGGATGGCAAGCTGCTCTGGCAGACCCGCGTGGGCAGAGGCGGGACCAATGGCGGCGTGCAGTGGGGCATGGCAACGGATGGCCGCAGGCTGTATGCGGCGGTATCCGACGTCGTGCGTCTGCCACCGCCGCCGGGCGCCGCGGGTGATGCTTCGCATCCGGTGGGGCCGGTCGGGAACGCAACTCTTGCGCCCGACAAGGGCGGTGGAATCACCGCACTCGATCTCATCACCGGAGAGAAGCTTTGGTCGGCGCCGGCGCAGGCTTGCGCTCCGCCGCGGCCGGGATGCAGTCCGGCCCAGCCAGGCGCCGTGACCGCAATTCCGGGCGTCGTATTTTCCGGTTCAATGGATGGACACATCCGCGCCTTTTCGACTGCCGGCGGTCAGACGCTGTGGGATTTCGATACGGAAAAGGACTTTACCACCGTGAACGGCGCTCCCGCACACGGTGGATCGCTTGATGGCGCCGGTCCAGTCGTCGCGGGCGGCATGGTGTTCGTGAATTCCGGCTATCCGCGCTTTGGCGGCGCGCCAGGCAATGTATTGCTGGCCTTCGGAGTGAACTGAAGCGGCAAAATAAGGGCCACAGAAGCATCCGCTCCGGTGGCCCTTGGCTGTGCCCAACTCCGGGGGCGGGCACAGCAGGCGGGTGCAGCCACCCGGAAGTCACGATCAGGACGCCTTCAGGAATTCCGGGCTTGCTGCCGCATCGAAACATAGAGCGGCAAGATGAAACCGTCCCGTAACCGGAATGAAAAACCATTCACGGCTGCATCTGCAGCAACTGGTTCATGGGCATCAGGTTGTGGTTCAAATGAGCCATGATCCAGACCGAACCAAAAATGATGATGCCACAAATCAGCACGCCAAAACCGAGCGCCATCGCGTTGTTGGTATTATCCGGCGCTGTGGTGAGGTGCAGGAAGAAGACCAGATGGATTCCCATCTGGCCGACAGCCAGAGCCGCGATCGCAATCGGAATCGCGGGCCCATAAACCACATGCGATCCGGCAATGCCAAACGAGGCCGCGGTTAACAGGACCGCCAGAAACAGTCCGATCAGATAACCGCGAACGCCACGCGCGAGACCGGCAGCCGCGGCTTCATCACCGGGTGCGCTGTCGTCCGGCAGTGTGTCTGGAGGCGGTTCGGGATGTTCGCTCACAGGACAGTCCCCACCAGATAAACCAGCGAGAAAATTGCCACCCAGATGATGTCGAGCGCGTGCCAGAACAGGCTAAAGCAGAGAAACCGGTGGCGGATGTTGGGGCGGAATCCCTTGGCGTAGAATTGCGCCATCATGGTTCCGAGCCAGAGCAGCCCCATCGACACGTGCAGGCCGTGGCAGCCCACCAGCGTGAAAAACCCGGTCAGGAATGCGCTGCGCGTCGGGCCATCGCCGCGCAGGACAAGGTCCGCAAATTCGCGACCTTCCAACGCGAGGAAAATCAGACCGAACAGACCGCTGACCAGCAATGCAACCTGGGTCCAGAGCTGGCTTTCGCGTGCCACGGCCAGTGTCGCGAGGCCACAGACGAAGCTCGAGAGCAGCAGCGCCGCGGTTTCGATCGCAACGTCCCCGGGCTGAAAAATCTGCCGTGCGTCTGGTCCGCCGGCGGTTGCGCCGGCCAGTACGGCATAGGCCGCGAAAAAGCAGGAGAAGATGACAAAGTCGGAGAGGATGAAAATCCAGAAGCCATAGCCGACCACGATGCGTTTGGGGGCCGGCCCGCCCGCGCCATGGCCCCTCGCGCCTGCGTGGCTGCCGGTGCCCAGCGGAAGGACATCGGCAGAGAGATCCACGAAGGTCATTCGGCCTGTCCCATTTGTGCGGCCAGCGCGTGGGCGCGCGTGCTGCGGCTGGCGCGGTCAATCCGCGCGACATCCGCGGCCGGGATCACATAATCCGGGAAATCACGCCAGGCGAAGACGACGAAAGTCGCGAACGCGCCGATAAAGCCAACAATGACCAGCCACCAGATGTGCCAGATCAGGGAAAATCCCATCACGGTGGCGAAGAAGGCGCAGACAAAACCGGTCGCGCTGTGCCGCGGCATTTCCACCGGTTCGTACTTTGGTTCGTCGTGCAACTGTCCCGGCGCGACCGCCCGCTGTTTGGTGCGCCACCAGGCGTCCAGACATTCGATCCGGGGCAGCACGGCGAAATTGAAATCGGGCGGCGGCGATGATGTGGACCATTCCAGCGAGCGGCCGTTCCAGGGATCGCCGGTCGCATCGCGCAGTTCGTCGCGATGAATGATGCTGAAGACGATCTGGAGCACCTGGCATACCGCTCCAACCGCGAGGATCAGCACGCCCAATCCGGCAATCAGTATCCAGATGTGCCAGCTTGGGTCGGTGTAGTGCTGCAGCCGTCGCGTCATCCCAAGAAAACCCGCGATATAGAAAGGGATGAAGGTGACGTAAAAGCCAATAAATGCGAGCCAGAACGCCGCTTTTCCCCAACCCTCGATCAAGCGGAATCCGAACGCCTTCGGAAACCAGTAGGTCAGGCCGGCAAAGGCCGCAAACAGCACACCGCCGATAATCACATTGTGAAAATGCGCGACCAGAAACATGCTGTTGTGCAGCAGAAAATCGGCCGGCGGCACCGCG
>JANWHR010000177.1 GCA_025450355.1 Micropepsaceae bacterium | reverse complement strand
TCGGCGACAAAGATGTCGCCCGCGCTGTCCCAGGCCACGTCGGTTGGCCGGTTAAACACATCCTGTTGGCGCCCCGCGCCCGGCGCACCGCCGGCCCCGCCGCCACCTTCACCGCCGCCGGCACGCGCCGGAATGTTTATCGACTCCGGTTTGCGCCCGAGCAGAAGCAACACGTTTTGCCCGAGCGGGTCAAATTCGATCACCATGCCCGACGCCTGGTCCACGACCCAGATATTGTTCTGCGGGTCGATGCGGACCTGATTGGCGAACATGAATCCGTAACTGTCCTTTCCAATCTCGCCTTCATAGGCGCCATTGCGATTGAAGCGGAACAGCCGCGATCCACCATGCGCGAAGGCGCGCGAGCCGCCCAGCGACACAGTCGGCTGACCGGTGCGCGTATAAACAAAGACATCGCCTTGCGAGTTGGTCGCCACGCCGCCGACTTCACCGAGATAGATATCATCCGGCATGGTCAGCGGATTGGGTGTTGAATCATAGGCAATCTGGGGTGCTGCGCTTTGCGCTGCGGCCGGCAGGACCGCGAGCGCAATTCCGGAAAGCAGCAAAGGCAACAGCCGTTTCATGGTCTCCCTCCCTCCGTAATTCACTGTGCGCTCGCGGCTCGCGCCGTCTGCGGCTGGAGGATCAGCTTCTGAACCCGCCAGGACTCAATCTCGCCCGTAATGATCTGATTGGGATTGCGGCAATCCATCATGTGCACGACCTGGAATCCCGGAACCCGTTTTCCGGGATGGCCGAATTTTCCGATGATCGTTCCATCCAGCTCCATTTTGTAGATTTCGCCCGTGATGTCCCAGGATCCCGGCGGATTGCCATTCGGATTGGAATTCGAGGCGAACAAATACTGGTGCGGTCCCTGCGAGATGCAGTCGGTCCAGCCGACGCCGACGTTGGCGAAAATCGCCTTCGGCCTCAGGTTGTTGTCCAGCACCTGATAGCGGGCGTTTGAACGATCCGCGACATAGACATCGCCCGCGGCGCTGACCTGAAGTGCATGCGGCAGATTGAACTCGCCGGGGGCCTTGCCCGGCTTTTCACTGCCCGCCTGCGCGAGGAAATGGCCGCTTTTGTCATATTTCACGACGCGATTGTTGCAGTAGCCGTCGGAGATGAAGATGTCACCCTGCTGATCCCAACCCACATCGGTCGGGCGGCAGAAAATGTATTTCTGTGCCGGCGGATTGGGTCCCGTGCGCGTGGCAACCGCGCCCTGAACGGACGGCGGCCTGCGGCCAAGCACCATCAGCACCCGGCCATCGGGGCTGAATTTCGTGACCATGTTGGCGCCTTCGTCCACCGTCCAGATATTGTCCTGCGGATCGACGCGTACCGAATGTGCGAACAGGAACCCGTAATAACCTTTGCCGATTTCGCGGACGAAATTGCCGTACTGGTCGAATTCCCACAGTCTCGTGTTCGCGCTGCGCATATAGACGAACACATGTCCTTTGGAATTGGTGGCGACCGCAACCGATTCTCCGAAATATTCGCCCGGTGGCGGGCGCAGGAAATTCGGCTGACTCGTGAACGGAATCTCGCGCACGTTCTGTGCCGTCGCTTTCAATTGCGCGACGGCAGATCCGCCCGCGCACATAACCAATGCCAAAGCGCATACTGTGGTGAGATGCCGCTTCATGAAACCCTCCCGAGGATGACGGCTGAGTGGCGGTGACGCCGCCGGCGAAAGCTATACCAATCGCGAACACGCTTCAATCGCAGGCCGGGCGCGATAATATTCCGTGACCGGAGAACGTGCTGAAGAAGGTTCGGAGCAGGTCCCGATCGGCGCGCGGCGTTGCCGCGCTTGTCGGGAATGACAGATTGATCAGAAGTCCGGACGCCAGCGGATGGCTTCTTCGATGTTCAGCAACCTGCGCCTGCGGGGAAATTGAATCGACGGCCGGTCGTGGGCGAAAATGCGCCACCCCAGAATCAGCAATCCGCCAAACAACAAAGTCACCCCGATGCGCGCGAGCGTCATCGGAAGGTCATTCTCGCCGGCTGGTTCCGAACCGGCCCGTACCAAAATTCTCATGGGTTTCGTCGAATCTGCGAATTCTGCTTCCGGCATTTTAAAACAAGCGCGAGGCATACACTATCCCGGACGATTGCGAAGTGGCTTTTTCCATTGCTGGTTAAGATCGCGATCCCTATATCCGTCGCTCAAAAGGCAGGTGTCATGCGCGCGGAAACGGAACGGGCGGCGGAAGAAATCAAGCAGGCTTTGGCTCTGCTGAGGAGGCATCTTTGACTGGGACCGCGCCGTCCGCCGTCTCGACGAGCTGAACGCCAAAGCGGAAGCGCCGGGCTTCTGGGCGGACGCCCAAAAGGCGCAGGATCTCATGCGTGAGCGCAACCGTCTGGATCGCGCCATTTCTGCCTACCGCAATCTCGAAAACCAGGTGAACGATTCCCTCGGCCTGATCGAGCTTGCAGAGGCAGAAGGCGACAAGGCGATGGTCGCCGATGCCGAAAATTCGCTGCTCGCGCTCCGCCCCACCGCCGAGGCGATGAAGCTGGAATCCATGCTCTCGGGGGAGGCGGATGCGAACGACGCCTATCTGGAGATTCACGCGGGCGCGGGCGGCACTGAGTCGCAGGACTGGGCGGAAATGCTGCTCCGCATGTATTCGCGCTGGGCAGAACGCCACGGTCATAAAATCGAATATCTGGAGGAGAGCGAGGGTGAAGAAGCCGGGATCAAATCCGCCACCATTCACGTCAAGGGCGAAAACGCCTATGGCTGGCTGAAGACCGAATCGGGCGTCCACCGGCTGGTCCGAATCTCACCCTTTGACTCGAACGCACGGCGTCACACCAGCTTCGCTTCGGTTGGCGTTTTTCCGGTGATCGACGACCGGATCGAGATCGATATCCAGGAAAAGGACGTGCGGATCGACGTCTATCGTGCCAGTGGCGCGGGTGGCCAGCACGTCAACAAAACCGAATCCGCAGTGCGCATTACGCACCTGCCGACGGGGATCGTTGTGCAGTGCCAGAATGACCGCTCACAGCATAAAAACCGTTCTCAGGCCTGGGCCATGCTGCGCGCCCGCCTCTACGAAGCCGAAATGCGCAAGCGGGAAGAGCAGGCAGCGGTCGAAAACGCGGCCAAGTCCGACATCGGTTGGGGTCACCAGATCCGCTCTTATGTCCTGCAACCTTATCAATTGGTGAAAGACCTGCGCACCGGGGTTGAATCGCACGCACCCCAGGACGTGCTCGATGGCGAACTTGATTCCTTCATGGCGGCATCGCTGGCCCAGCGGATTGGCGAGGGGCCCGCGACCGAAGTTGGCGATCTGGAATGACGCCCTACGTCCTGACGGAAACTTCGACGCCATCGCCGATCGGAAGTTCGATCGAGCGGTAGCCGTTCGCCGGTTCGCGGACATGGCCGAGATAGGGCGCAAGGCGCTCCGGAAATAACCTGATGTCATCGGCAATCACCAGTGAGCCCATGCCCAGCGAAGATTCGAGCAGGCGCAGCAACGGCAGGTAACTGTCTTTCCAGCCGTCGAGAAACAGCAGGTCGATCCGGCCCCCGACGTTCCGCAGCAAATCGAATGCGTCACCGCAGCGGATTTCCACGAACTCGGAAAGCCCGAGAGCAGCCAGATTTGCCGCCGCCCGATCCGCCTTTTTTCGCGACAATTCCGTCGAGATGAGCCGGCCCCCGCCATTGTCTTTCAGGGCGCAGGCGAAGTGAATCGCGGAAACACCAAAGGATGTACCCACCTCGACAACGCACCTCGGCCGGTAGGCGCGGGTCAATAGGTACAGGAGCCGGCCCACCTCGGGCGGTACGGGCAGATAGGCCTGGTCAAAGAGCGGCGCCAGTTCCGGTGCATAGCGCTGGCCCGCAAAGCGGGAATCCGCTTCCTTCTGAATCCGCGCCAGCAGTTCGGGATCGCCCGCGTCGGATGCCGTGAACAGCCGCTCAAGCAGGCCGGCCACTTCAGGCTTTGACAGGGAATCCATGCCGCTCTCGACTGGCGCAGCAGCCCCGCCGTTTTGCCAGGGACGCTGCCGATCCTGACAGTTAACCCGCTACGGGGTCGCTGCCTTTGCAGCCGCCGGAATTGGCTCTCCAACCGCCGCTGGTGCATGGCCCGGCCGCGAAGATGGCGCCGGCGCCTGGCGATTGGATTTCGGCATGGGAGGTTGCGCCTCCGGAGCATCGGCCAGCGGATTGTCGGTATGCCGGCAATTGCCCTCGAAGAATGCGCCCGATTCCACCGACAGGGCTTCGTGCAGGATATTGCCTTCCACGTGACAGGTTGCGCACAGCTGAACCCGCCGGGCACGAACGCTGCCCTCGACGCGGCCACGAACGACGGCTTCGTCGGCATAGAGATCGCCCACAACGATCGCCTTTTCGCCGATGACCAGTCCCGCTGCGCGAATATCGCCGTCGATTTTTCCCTCGACCTGAACATCACCCGCCGAGATCAGCGTGCCTTTGACAATCAGTTCGGCGCTGATGACGGAAGGTACGTCATTGGTCTTGACGCGCCTTGGCTGCGGCGGGGGTGCCGTTGGTGATGCTTGTGGAATGGGTTCCGGTTCCTTGCTTTTTGAGAACATTGCGCTTTACCTTTATTTCCCTGCTGCAGTCGTGGCCATGAAGAATTTTAGCACATTTCGGACGGGGATAGCGCGTGACAATATCGGCACATCCCTATCCCTGAGTTAACAGCCCGTCCGGGCTGCGGCCAAATTACGTCCAACCGCACTACGCGGTTCCGTGTTTAATCGCCCGCGCCGCTTTTAATACTTCTGCCGAATGTCCGGGGACCTTCACTTTTCGCCAAATTTGCCGAATCGTTCCCCCGCCATCGATGAGGAAGGTCGCGCGGTCCATCCCCATGTATCGGCGGCCGTACATGCTTTTTTCGACCCAGACGCCATAAGCCTGGGCTGTCCCGGTGTCTTCATCGGCCGCGAGATCGATCGCGAGGTCATATTTGGTCTTGAACCGGTCGTGCGAGGCGACGCTATCCTTGGAAACCCCGATCACAACTGCGCCCGCATCCGAAAACAGCTTTGAATCCTTGCTGAACGCCAGAGCTTCGGCCGTGCAGCCCGATGTGTTGTCCTTCGGATAGAAATACAACACCACCGATTTGCCTTTGAGCGAGGACAGCGAAATCCGTCGCTCCCCATCCGCAGGCAGGCTGAATTCCGGAGCGCGATCTCCGGGTCGCAAGTCTCGTTTCCCCATGAAACCCACTCAAATTGTTGATTCAGGATAATGGCCCCGAGACGCTAAGACTGTAAGGTTGCCGCATCGGCAATTTTGCCCCCTCAGGTCGCGGTGGAGTAGCCATAGCATGCTGATCCGGCATGTCCAGCGCGGGACACTGGTACTCGGCGCACTTGTTGCGGCGGTGTTGCTGTTTGTTGCGGGTGGGGCGCTGCGTCTGGCCATGGGGCCCATTTCGCTCGGCGCATTTTCCCGGCCTGTCGAGCAGGCTTTGAACCGCTCCGTAACCGGCGCGATGATCCGTTTCGATGATCTCGTGCTCGAATGGTCGCGGGCCGACAACCGGATCAATCTGATTGTACTGGGACCGCGGATTTTGGACAGCCGTGGGAACATTATCGCCCAGGCGCCCAAAGCCGATCTGAACTTCGACGCCCTCGCGCTGCTTTCCGGCCATCTGCAACTAAAAAGTCTTGGAATGATCGGGCTTCAGTTGACGGGCATGCGTGCGCAGGATGGCAGTTTGCGCCTGGGATTTGGCCGTGACCAGAGCGAGGCAAATTTTCTCGACACGCTCCGGCAGCTCCTCGGCAACGGCGCGGCGGCGCAGAGCGCGCTCCAATCCATCGCGCTACAACACGCGCGCGTTGCATTTTTCGACCAGCCGACGGGGCTGTTTCTGGTGCTGCCAGACGCGTCGCTGATTATGAAAACAGGTGCGCGCGGCTTCGATGCTTCAGTCACCGCCTCCGCTGAAATTTCCGGATCTTCCTTCCACATAACGGCAGCTGCTCAGTTGCGCGAGAACGGCATGCCGGTCAGCGGCGAACTCACGCTAACCGGTTTTTCCGTGCGCGCACTGGCGCAAAATAATCCCCGGTTCGCGAAGCTGAAGCCGTTTGCGCTGCTGACGAACCTCTCGGCCGGGCTCGCCTGGGACAACAATGGCGCGATTTCAGATGTCCGGTTCAACGCTTCGGGCAGAGGCAATGTCGATGCTGCATTTGCCGGAAGTGAATTGCGTCTGTCCCGCTTCGATCTGCAGGCCGGTTACAATGCGCAGCACCGGCAGCTGACCGCGGACAACATCACGCTTGAATCAAACCAGGGCTCCTTCCGCGGGAAAGGCAGGTTCCATCTCAATTGGGATGACAACGGCGTCAGCAGCATTGCCGGCGACGTCGAATCCGGCGCCGTCTCGCTCAATCTGCCGCGCGCATATAACCAACCGCTGTCATTTTCGCGTGTCGCGCTGCATGTCGAGTACAACCGCAGCACGCGGCAGATCCAGTGGCAGAATGCGGGTTTCACCGCCGGCCCGGTCAGTGGGACTCTGCAGGGCACGGCGACGCTGGGTGATTCCGGATTGCAGGACATCACCGTGGACGGTTCCGTGGGCGCAATGACTGTCGCCGACCTGCTCGCCTACTGGCCGGCAACTGTCGCAAGTGGAGCGAGGGAATGGGTTGCTGCCAATATTCCGCGGGGCCGGGCCGGACCGTTGCAGATCCATGCCGCGCTCCCCGCCGGCGCGTTTGATGCAGCCTTCCTGCCCGACGATGCGCTGGAAGTGGTTTTTCCGCTTCAGGGGCTCACCACCCGTTACCTGGCCGGTATGACGCCCATTACCGGGGCGAACGGTGTCGCAACGCTTCGCGGCGACAGTTTCCGGGTTCAGGTCGATAGCGGCTCTGTCGGACCGCTGGTGCTTTCCGCGGGCGCCGTCACGATTCCGGATCTGCACACTCCGGGCACGACGGCCCATATCGTGGCGCATACGGAGGGCACCACAGCAGACATTCTGCGCCTGATCGATGAGCCGCCTTTGGGTTATCCAAAACGCTTCGGCATTGCTCCCGGGACTGTCGAAGGCCGCTCTGCCGTCGATCTGGAATTCGATTTGCCGCTGCTCAGGGACTTGCCCTGGGATCGTGTGCAATTCGCCGTCAGGGCAAATTCTACGCAGCTCGGTTTGCCGGTCGCCCAGCGGAAGCTGGACGGTGCAACGGTGCAATTCACGGTCGATGCCAAATCGCTCACGGCGAAAGGAACCGGGCGATTCGCCGCGGTTCCGGTTAATTTTCAGTGGACGGAGGATTTCAACGATCCCGTCAAATCGACGCGGCTCGATATTTCCGGCGAGGCGGGTGATGCGGCGCGCGCTCGCCTCGGGATAAATCTGCCGGCCTGGATCAGCGGCCCCCTCTCGTTTTCGGCGACGCTTTCCGGCCACCATTTCCAGTTCACCGATGGATCACTCAAGGCCGATCTGACCAACGTCTCCGCGGATTTTCCGGGCCTCGCCATGAAAAAACCCGCGGGAACGGCCGCCACCGGCAATGCGCAGCTCAGTTTCGATGCGGCCGGTGTGGTGTCACTGCCCGATTTCTCCGTTGCGGGGGACGATCTCAGCATTCGTGGCGGGTTGCTGATGGGTGAGGGCGGCAGGCTGCGCAGCCTGTCGCTGTCGCAATTCCGCTCCGGGCCGGATGCCGTCGCGCTCACCCTGATCCCGTCCGGCAAGGGCCTTGCGATCTCGGTTCTGGGACAGAGTCTCGATGTGCGGCATTTCACCGGGCTCGACCGGTCCGCATCTCCAGCTTCCGATCGTGAGAGTTCGTCGTTGCAGGATCCACTTTCAATCACGGCGCAGGTGCAACGCCTCATCATCAGCCAACGCGCGACGTTGCGGGACGTGACTATGGGGATTGCCTTCGGACCGGGCGGCCGGCTCAATACCTTTGCCCTGGAAGCCACGGGGGCAGGCACCGAAAAGCTGACCGGGAACATGACTGTCACCAAAGGGGTGCGCATCCTCAATCTGGCTTCCGATAACGCGGGCGCACTCATCACCGACCTGGTTGATTTCTCCAGCATCCGGGGCGGCAAACTGGCCGCCCAGGTCTTCCTGCCGGATGAAAACTCGCAACGCGCGCGCAAGCCGGGCGCTGCCTCCGATTACGAAGGCAGTGTGACGTTGTCCAACATCACCCTGACCAATCAACCCTTTCTCGCACGCCTTTTCGCGGCTGGAAGCCTGGATGGACCGCTTCGGCTGCTGCAGGGCCAGGGTATCGCTCTGTCAAAAGCCGATATTCCGTTCAGCGAGCGCGGCCAGGTGATCATTATCGGTGACGGGCGAGCGTCCGGGAATGCGATCGGCGGCACCTTCTCAGGTTCCTACGATCGCAACACCCGGAAAGTGGATGTTTCGGGATCGCTGGTCCCACTCTATGGGCTGAACAGCGTTTTGGGAGCAATCCCGCTGCTCGGCGATCTGCTGGTCTCGAAAAAGGGCGAGGGGATCCTCGGTCTCACCTATCAGATGAAGGGCGACATCGGTAACCCGGGGATCATGATAAACCCGCTGTCATTGCTTACTCCGGGCATCCTGCGGCGGATTTTCGAATTTCCATCGCGCAGCCCCGAGGTTTCCGCGGCCCCCGCAAATCAATAGGTTTCTCCAGGCCGCTTTACACCGGCTTTACCAGGACGTGGTTTTTTTTGCCCATTGAAAGCTTCAACACACCATCCCTGACGTCGGCGAGACCCACCATTGCGCGAACATCCGTCACCGGGACATCGTTGACCCGTATTCCACCGTTCTGGATTGCCCGGCGCGCGTCGCTGGACGAACGCACAAGGCCGGCCAGATGCGCGAGAGTTGCGACTGGTATGCCTGCGGCAAGCCGGCTGCCTTCGACCTCACAGCTGGGCAGTCCGGATGCGGTCTCGCCTTCTTCGAAGGTTCGTCGTGCGGTTTCGAATGCCTCTTCGGCGGCGGCACGCCCATGGCACAGTGCGGTCGCTTCCGTCGCGAGAATCTTTTTGGCGTCGTTCAGTTCCGATCCCTGCAGCTTCTCGAGCCGCAGAATCTCAGGCTCAGGCAATTCCGTGAACAGGCGCAGGAAGCGACCGGTATCGCCGTCGTCCGTATTGCGCCAGAACTGCCAGTAGTCATAGGGCGAGCGCAGTTCTGCGTTCAACCACACCGCACCCGCCGCGGTTTTGCCCATTTTCGCACCGGAAGACGTCGTGATCAGGGGAGACGTGACGCCAAACAGCTCCACACCGGCGACGCGCCGGCCCAGATCTATCCCCGAGACGATGTTGCCCCACTGATCCGATCCGCCACATTGAAGGCGGCATCCATAGCGCCGGTACAGCTCGACGAAATCATAGGCCTGCAGGATCATGTAGTTGAATTCGAGGAAGGATAGCGGCGCGTCACGATCGAGGCGCAGTTTGACGCTTTCCATGGTGAGCATGCGATTGACCGAAAAATTCCGGCCGATTTCGCGCAGAAATGGAATATAGGCGAGGCCGTCGAGCCATTCCGCGTTGTCCACCATGATCGCACCGCCCGGCCCATCGCCGAATTCG
>JANWHR010000176.1 GCA_025450355.1 Micropepsaceae bacterium | reverse complement strand
TTTCGCGGTGCCAGGCGAGTCCACAATTGGGCCGATTTTGCGAATGCCCGCTGCGATATCGGGTGGGACCTGTGCGACGGCAGGGGCAGCAATGATTAGCGCAGCAGCAGCGAGCAGGCAGCGTTTCACGGTTCACTCCATCTGGAAAACCGGACGATAGCACAAACAGCCGCAAAGGCGCCCTGATTATACATTCCGGTTTCGTCCGCGTGCCTGCGCCAGACCTTCTGATTTTTCCCGACTATGACGGAAACGGCATGTTCAAAAGCCTGGGCAATATCCGCGACCATCCGAATGCCGGCCTTTGGTTCATCGCCATGAGCGACAAGCCGAAGCGGCTGCGCGTCAACGGAACGGCGCAATTGTGTTTTGACGATCCGCTGCTCACGGATTCCCCCGGAGGCCAGTTGATCGTGCGCGTTACGCCCGCGCATATTTTCCCGAATTGCCCGCGTTACATTCCACAACCGCAGTTGGTGGCACCATCGGTTTACGTTCCGGCGGCGGGTTGTGCGCCGGTTGAGCCCGCATGGAAGGGCTTTGCGGATTTCAGCGACGTTGTGCCGCCGCGAAAACCCACGGCCTGAGGCGCCGCGCCGCATGCACAAGAGAACGGCGGCGCATGGTTGGCAGGTGGCCTGGCGCGCGTGGTGATAGAATAACGGCTCAATCCGCGAAGGGGTCGGCGGGCGGCGCGGGATCGAAATCCACGACGACGGTTTTTACCTCCGTATAATGATGGATTGCCTCCATCCCGCTTTCGCGCCCGACGCCGCTCAACTTGTAGCCGCCATAGGGCAGCATGGGATGGGTCGTGCGGAAGGTGTTCACGGTCACCAGACCCGATTGCAGCGCCGCAGCCATGCGATGCGCGCGCGAAACATCAGCGGTCCACAACCCCGCCACGAGGCCATATTCGACGTCATTGGCGAGCGCGATGGCCTCTTCTTCACTGTCAAATGGAATCACGGCGAGCACCGGTCCGAAGATTTCTTCCTGCGCCAGGCGCGAACGGTTTTCGACACCGGCGAATACCGTGGGTTCGATGAAGTAGCCGCGGTCAAATCCTTGAGGCCGCCCACCGCCGGTAATCAGCTGCGCGCCTTGCTGTTTGCCAGTGGCGATATAGGATTGGGTTTTGGCGAGCTGTTCCGCCGAGGTCTGAGGTCCGATTTGCGTGCTTTTGTCGAGCGGCATCCCGACCCGGATCCGGCGCGCGCGTGCCGCGATGCGGTCGAGGAATTCGGAATAGAGCGGCTTCTGCACGAACAGCCGCGATCCGAGCGAGCAGGACTGTCCGGTCGAACGGAACGCGGATTGCGTCGCAACCACCAGCGCGCGTTCGACATCGGCATCGGCGAAGATGATGTGGGGCGATTTGCCGCCGCACTCGAAGGTCAGCCGTTTCAGATTGACGGAGGCCGACTGCATGATCTTCCGCGCCGTGGCATGGCTGCCGGTGAAGGATATCTTGTTGACGCCCGGATGCGCCGCCAGTGCCGCGCCCGCGGTCTGTCCATAGCCCGGCACAACGTTCACCACGCCGGCCGGAAATCGCGCTTCTGCGATGAGCCTGGCCAGTTCCATCGCGCTGACCGGCGTCTGTTCGGCGGGTTTGAGCACCACGGCGTTTCCCGCCGCGAGTGCGGGGCCGAGCTTCCACGAATACAGCAGCATGGGCGAATTCCACGGCAGGATCGCGCCCACCACGCCCACCGGTTCGCGCCGCGTATAGGCCAGCGCATTGGGCCGGAAGGGAATCTGTTCGCCCCCGATCTTGTCAGCGGCCCCCGCAAAGAACGTCAACCACTCTGCGGCGCGCTGCATTTCGCCCAGCGTGTCGCGCAGTGGCTTGCCGTTGTCGCGGCTTTCCAGTTCCGCGATTCGCGCCGCGTCACGCCGGAGCAGTCCGGCCAGCCGGTACAGCAGTTCGCCGCGTTGTGCAGGCGTGACTCGCGAACTCCACGGTCCCTGCATCGCGGACCGGGCCGCAGCCGCCGCGAGATCGACGTCGCGCTCGTCCGCTTCGGCGACTTCCGCCCAGACCTCCTCGGTCGAAGGGTCGATGGATGAAATGCTGCGCCCGGAGTGCGGGCGTACCCATTCTCCGCCGATATAGATGCGGTCGTAAGTTCTTTCGCTCATGATTTCAGTTTACACGGCGTGCGGGCGAGAAGAAAATTCGCCAGTTCACCACTCAGACCCATCATCAACCAGTGCCCGATAATCCCAACGGCCAATCCTCCTGGCATGAGCCGATCATCCGTGCCCTGAAAGAAAACGAGGTGCGGCTGGCCGTCTATGTGCCGGACAATGTGCTGCGCCCCCTGATCGGGGCCGTCGATGCAGATGCGTATTTCACCGCCTTCGCCGCCGCGCGTGAAGAGGAGGCGGTGGGAATCATCTGCGGCGCGGCGATGGCGGGTCTTCGGGGCATCGTACTGATGCAGACGAGCGGCTTCGCCACGCTGGCAAACGTGATCGCTTCGCTGGCCGTGGCGGCACAGATTCCGGCGCTGCTCATGGTTTCGGAACGTGGAAAGCTCGGGGATTTCCAGATTGCCCAGGCGATCACCGCGCGCGCCATGCGGCCGATCCTGCAATCGCTTGGCGTGGAGCATCACACGATCACGCGCGTGGATGAGGCCGAGTTCATCACCGGCCGCACCATCACGCAGGCATACAAGACCCAGGCCCCGGCGGCGCTGATCCTGTCACCGCTGCTGACCCGCAACCTGCCAGGCCGGCAAAACCCGTCCGCATCGTCGTGAACTCCCATCTGAAACGCATGAGCCGCTTCGACCTGACTTGCCGTCTCGTGGAGCAGCTCAAGCATGATGAGGCTGTGATCGGTGGAATTGGGAATTCAAACTTCGATTTGTGGAATGCAGGGCCGCGGCCGCAGAATTTCTACATGCTGGGCAGCATGGGACTTGCGGTTCCGATCGCACTCGGTGTCGCGCTCGCGCAGCCGGAACGGCGGGTGTTCGCGCTGGAGGGCGATGGTTCGCTGCTGATGCAATTGGGCGCGCTGGCCACCATCGCGAATCTGAAGCCCCGCAACCTCGCCATCATGGTTTGGGACAATGCCATGTATCAGATCACCGGTGCGCAACCCACGGCGTCGGCCGGCCGCGCCGATTTTGTTGCCATCGCGCGCGGCGCCGGACTCGAACAGTCCGCCTGGGCTGCGGACGAAGAAGATTTCACCGCTCTGGTAGCCCGTTCACTCTCAGAAGATGGGCCATGGTTCGTCGCGGCGAAAATCGACGGCTCCGCGCCGAAAGGTCAGACACCGCGCGAGCCGGCCATCATCAAGGACCGCTTCACCCGCGCCATGGCCCAAAAGCCAGGTGACGGCTACGGCGGATTGTAATCAAATCTGCATAAAAGGCTCACGCGGAGACGCGGAGATCGCGGAGAAAGTTGTGACGTGCCCGGCAATGTGCCACTTCGCCGTCACGCAATGGGCGCCTCCGCGCTCTCGGCGTCTCGGCGTCTCGGCGTCTCGGCGTGAGATGATTTGTTTTTTTGACTCACAAAGCCTTCAGGCGGCAGGTTCCGCGACCGGTTCGCCCTGCTTCTTGTTGCCCAGTTTCAGAACCGGGATCAGCACGAAGGCGAAGGCGGTGAATACGGCCGATACGACGATCAGCGGCGTCAGACTGCTCGCAAACACATGTTCGTACAGATACGAGCCTGCGTTATCCGAAGCCGAGCCCGCCAGATTGGAGACCGACATCAGGATGGCGTAGGCGAATCCCTCCGCCTGTTTGGGACAGTAATCGGCTGCCAGCGTGAGAGAAGCGACATAGGCGATCATTGCCGCGATGCCAGAAACCAGGGAGGCGGCGACCGCCGTGATCTGGCCGGACAGGAAGAGGACGGCCAGCGTTGTGAGGATGCCGAACAGGATCGAAAGATTCAGCAGGCGCTTCGTCGTCATCTGCTTCAGCAACCGGCTGTAGATCACCGCGCCGAGAATCCAGCCGATCGAAGAGACCGAATTCAGCAGGCCGATAAATCCCTGCGAGAATTTCAATTTGTCCGTCATGTAAAAATAGAGCGGCGTCGCAAAACCGGGGCTGAAAAAATAGAAAAACAGAAACAGCGCTACGATCAGCACGGGCCTGGAGCGGAAAGTCGCCATGAAGCCGCGGAAAGCCTGCTTCAGCGCCGCCACCCGAATGGGTTTGCGTTCTTCGGAAATGAGAAAAAGACTCCCGAAGATGACCATGAATGGCGCGACGCCCACAATTGCTGCCGCCCAGTGGAGCGCGGTTGCAGGCGCAAAATACTGCACCAGCAAACCGCCGATTGCAGAAGCCGCAACGGCCGCGATATTGAACCAGAGCCATTGTTGATTGACGAACGCGCCGCTCGCGCGAAACTGCTGGCCGTTCTCGACCAGCACTGCACCACAGAGTGTGCTCGAGATCGCCATGCCATAGGCGGTCAGGATCAGCAGCGTGACCATTGCGCCAGGTTGAGTCACCAGCGTGAGCAACAGATAGGCAAGTGCGGCGGCCGCGTTGGAAACAACGAGATAGGCTTTGCGCCGGTAGCCAAAGAGCGGCACGAAGTCCGAAATCATGCCGTAAAGAGGTTTGATCACCCAGGGAAGCGTCAGAACCGTGAGATAGGCGGTGATCTGAACCGGCGTCCAGCCGAACACCTGCTTCAGATAATAATTGACGGGCTGCGAGATCAGGCCGGCTTGCGCCTGTCCGAGGCCCTCCGTCATGTACACAAGGGCAAAGAACCACATCAGGCGGCTGAATTGCCGCTCGTGCTGCAATTCTTCGGTAGCGCCTGCCGCCGCCGCCGGCGTTGCAGTGACCGGTTCGCTGATGACCTCGGCTACGGCTTCAATCTGACTCACCTGTGATCAGGACCCCGCATTACACGGCCACCGTTGCGGCCCGTAGCGCCTCGTCGATCCCCATCCAGCGGGTACGATGAAGGTCCGTCGGCGTATCTTTCCAGCCTGTCACATACGGACGCACCAGTGCGCCTTCAACACCAAAGCTGATCGGTATCCAGGCATTGTCATTCAGCGCAATCTGCTCGGCTTGCGCCATCAGGCGCCCGCGGCTTCCGAGATCCAGCTCCGAATCGGCCAGATTGAGCAAGCGGTCATATTCCGGGTTCTGGTAATGACCATAGTTGTTGACGTTTCCGGTCCGCAGCAGGTCAAGAAACGTGATCGCATCGTTGTAATCCGCAACCCAGCCCGGATTGGCGACTTCGAAATCGCCAGTTTGAATGCGGTCATAGAAAATTGCCGCATCCAGTTGCAGAATCTGCGCATCTACGAAAATCTGCTTCCACATCTGCTGAATGGCGACTGGAATCCGTCGCGCCGTTGGCGAGGCCGAGCGGATGATCAGCGATGTTCGCAGAAGCCGGCCGGGGCCATAACCGGCCTGCCGCATGAGATTCTGTGCGCGTTGGAGCCTCGCCGGAGGCGGCAGGGACCTGAACCCCAGAAATGACCCACCGGGATAATTCGCCGTTCCGGGCGGCACGATGTTGTAAGCAGGCGGCTCACCCACCTTGTCAATGCGATTGACGATCGTTTCACGGTCGATCGCGAGACTGAGCGCTTCACGCACCCGCGGATCGGCGAAGCTTTTCAGCGTCTGGTTTGGGACAAGGTATTCAGTGCTCAACACCGGCTTCAGATGCAATGTTTCGGGCATATTCGCGCGGAGCCAGTCGATTTGTTGCGCGGGCATGCGGTCCTGGATGTCAAGTTCACCCGCACGCAACCGCTTCAACGCTGCAGTGTAATCGACCGTCGGATAGTAGATCGTGCGCTCAACTTTCACGGTCGGCGCATCGTAAAATCTGGGATTTTTCACCAGGGTAATGTGGTCGTTGGATTCCCATTCGGACAGCACAAACGGACCGTTTCCCACGTAAGAGCCGGGCTTTACCCAGGCATCTCCCTTTGCCTCGACGATGTGCCGTGGAACAGGATAGGTGGTCATGTGCGTCATGAACTGGAGCAGGTACGGAACCGGATGCTCCAGCGCGACGATCAGCGTATTTGGATCAGGCGCGCTGACGCCCAGTGCGGTCAGCGGCATTTTTCCGGTATTCACCGCCTGGCCATTTTTGATCAGATAAAGAAAATAGGCGTAAGTCGAAGCGGTCCTGGGATCGAGCATCCGCCGCCAGGCGTAGATGAAATCATCCGCCGTAACCGGCTGCCCGTCAGACCACAGGTGGTCGCGAAGGGTAAATCGCCAGGAGTTGCCATCGCCCGATTGTTCCCACGACGTCGCAGCGCCAGCCACAGGATTTCCGGTCGCATCCTCTGTAAGAAGTCCTACGATCAAATCTCCGATGATATTGACTTCCCAGTTGCCCTGGGCGTGATGCGGATCGAGGCTCAATGGCTCTGCCGCATTCCCGTGGTTGATCAGGACTTCCCCGGGATTTCCGGCGGCGATCCGGTTCTGCCGCGACGATACGCCGTTTCCGCAGGCGGCAAGCAGCGCCGCGGAGCCGGCCGACACCAGAAATGCCCGGCGATCCGGCGCTCTCATCATGCCTCCACCGGATCGTGTTCGGCAACGAAATGGCCGGGTGCGACCTCGAGAAGCCGCGGCCGGTATTGCTCCGCATCAGGATCATTGATGCGTTTCGATTTCAGGAACATCAGTGAAGATCGCGTGTCCAGGGGAGACGGTAGTTCCGGAGGCAATGCCCTGCGCGGCTTTGCGCGTTCGGCATGTGGGTCCGGAATTGGCACCGCGGAGATCAATGCCTTGGTGTAAGGATGCCGCGGATCGAGGTAAATCGCGTCGCGCGGGGCAATTTCAACAATCCGCCCCAAAAACAGCACCATCACGCGGTGCGCGACCCGGCGGACCACGGAAAGGTCATGGCTGATGAAGATCAGCGACATGCCGAATTCCGTCTGAAGCGACAGCAGCAAATCCACGATCTGCGACTGAATCGAGACGTCCAGCGCGCTTACGGCCTCGTCGCAGATCACCAGCCTTGGCCGCAGCACCATGGCACGGGCTATTCCAACGCGCTGATTCTGGCCGCCCGAGAATTCATGCGGATAGCGGTTTACCCACAGCGGGTCGAGGCCAACCTTCTGCATGATCGCGCGCACACGCCCGTCAATCTCATTGCGCGACAGACCGGGTTCGAGTGACCGCAGCGGTTCGGCAATGGATTGCCCGATCGTCATGCGTGGATCGAGACTGGCGAGCGGATCCTGGAAGACGATCTGGAATTGCTTGCGCAATCCGCGCAGCTGACGCTGTTCGGCCGCGCCGAGATCGCGCCCGCACCAGAGGACGGTTCCGGATGTCTCCGGCAACAGCTTTATCACCGCCCGCGCCAGCGTGGATTTTCCGCAACCGGATTCGCCCACCACGGCCAGCGTTTCGCCCTCTTTCAGCGTAAAGCTCACTCCGTCCACGGCGCGCAGCGGCCTGGTGCGCGGAAACAGACCACCACCCATCCGGATCGGAAACCAGACCTTCATGTCCTGAACCGACAGCAGATCGGGCGCGTCTTGCGGAGGTGGGGGCGGCGCGCGCATTTGGTCCCGCCGTTCAGGCGCATTGATGCGGGGCATGGAATCCAGGAGCATGCGCGTATAGCCATGTTTGGGACGATAGAAGATGTCGTCCACCGGCCCCCCTTCCACAAAAATCCCCTGCCGCATCACCTGTACACGATCGGCGATCGAAGCAATGACACCCATGTCGTGGCTGATCAGCGCAATGGACGTGTTCAGCTCTTTCCCCAGATCGCGCATGATGTCCAGAATCTGCGCCTGCACGGTGACATCGAGCGCAGTCGTCGGTTCATCCGCGATGAGAAGGTCCGGCCCGCAGGCCGTCGCGATCGCGATCATCACGCGCTGCCGCATCCCGCCGGACAATTCATGCGGGTACTGACGCATACGCCGCTTCGCTTCCGGAATGCGCACCAGTTCGAGCAGTTCGAGCGCCCGCGCCGCCGCCGCGCCACGCGACATGCCCCGGTGCACCCGCAATGTCTCGACGATCTGATCGCCCACCCGCATGTGCGGCGT
>JANWHR010000175.1 GCA_025450355.1 Micropepsaceae bacterium | reverse complement strand
GTTGAACGAACGAAAGCACCGCGGAAAACGCCAATAATCTCGTTGATTTTGTCGCAAAATTCACGTCAGACCGCCTCCGCTTATGTCGTAGGAACCTAAGCAAGTTCCGTACCAATTATGATATTTCAGGAAGATCGAAAGGTTAGCCATTCGCTTTGGCTTTGTGAGGCTTCGGTTGTTAATGGTAGCGACAACTCCAAATGATGTATGAACGTTTGCGAAACGCTCGTTCAAGCGGGAAAATACCAGCAAAACAAATCGAATCCGGGTGGCGCGCTGACATGCGATGTCCGGCACTGTCGTTGCAGTTGTAAAGATTATTTTCAGTTGACCTGCGAGGCTCAGATCGCCGGTCGCTTGGCCAGCAAAAGCTTGACCAACCCGCCCTGTCGCGATGTCCCGGTTTTTTTGAAAATGGCAGCAAGTTGCGTCCGCGCGGTCTTGTAACTGATGCCCAGTGCATCCGCTGCGCCTTGGACACTATTCCCGTTCGCGATCTGGGCGGCCAACCTCACTTCCGCGGGGGTCAGACCATAGAGTGTCCGCAGCGTTTTTTCCGGGAGATGGGTCTGGCGCTCGGGATCGGCAATGACGATGCACACTGCCGGACGGGTTCGCGTAAGCATGAGCTGCGTGTGGCAGAGGGGCGACACCAGGATCGAATAAGGGCGCTTACCCGAAGGCCGGAGCGCCTGCATGGCGCCAGAAGGTTTCGCTGACTCTCCATCGGCCAGGCGCAACGCACGTCCAATCAAATCCTGCAGCATTCGGTTATCCTCGTGGTGCAGAGACGAGAAGCCGTCCGATGAAAGGACGAGGCCGTCCTCATCGGCCAGGATACTTCGCGTGGCGCGGTTGACGAATGCAACCCTGCCCAGCTCATCCAGCACAATAATCGCAAAGGGATTTGCATCCAGCATCTCGAAGGAAATCTGCTGGAGCGCACCGAACGTCCCCAAACGGAAGCCGATATCTACGGCCCGTTCGATGTGAGGCAGGAGAAAATGAAAGCGTTCAATATGGGCGGGATGAAAGTCCCCCTGCTGCCGCGTGCGATGCACGGTGATTCCCGACGTAATGCGGTCCTCCAGAGGCGCCATTCCAGCCAATCGATGGCGCGTTTCGCTGAAGCTGTGGTGCCAATCGTAATAAAACAGCCGGTCTTTCTCGCGCTCCGCTATGACTTGTGAATCGTGGATCAGGCGTTGATCCGGATGGCCAACAATGTACTGCACGGTGGGATCGTGCAGCATCATTCCGTCGAGATATTCTTCCAGGAATTTCGGTTCGAAATTCAAAGTCGTGAAGGCCAAAGACCTCGGCTTATCATCGGACCCGTCGATGACGCAGAATGTCGCCCCAACGCTCTCGGTGATGCCCAGTATGTCCTGCATCACCTCCGGCCACAGACTTTCATCGGCCGCCGCGGCGTATAGTTTTTCAATGGCCTGAAGGATCGTGGAATCGACGGACATAGGGATTGCTCGCCAGAGCGCATTCAAAGCCATCCAACATTCAGAGCAATAAAAAGATCAATACCGAAGTTGCCTGCCAGTATTTTCCTGCATCATTTGGAGGTGTCGGGAATCGTACACTGCGGCGAGGCGGTGGATTCAGGAGATGCGGTGGGAGTCCCCCTTCGTCGTCCGCCGCCGCCGGATGGCGGCGCCGACGCCTCCTCCCCCGTAAACGGGGGAGGAGACGTTACGCGGCGCGCGGTTAGTTCACGGGTGAGAACTTCTGGACGCGGCTCGTTTCGCCCACTTCACCCGTATAGAGATTGCCCTTGGAATCCATAAAGGCGACGTGGAGCAGCACGAAGGCGCCGCCTTCGCGCCCCGGATGCCCGATTCTCTGCACCACCTGTCCGGTCTGGCGGTCCAATTCCCACACCGTTGCGTTGGCGATATCCGCAACGAAGATATATTTCTGCTGCGGATCGGGCGAAAAATCCACCGAACCCGCGGTGCCGCGGACCCTGGTATTCCGGCGGATAAAGAATTCCTTCAGGAATTTGCCCTGTGTGGTGAAGACCTGGATGCGATTGCCGGAGCGGTCGCCGACATAAACGAGGCCGTCTTTGGAAATGCGAACCGCATGGACGGGTGACTTGAAGTCCTTTGCCGGCGGGTCGCCGTCCTTGCCCACATCCGGCTGACCGTCATTGCTGATTTCGGAGAGCGGCTTGCCATAGGCGCCCCAGCCGCGTTTGAACGCGCCGGTATTCCAGTCGTACACCATCACGCGCTTATTCAGATAGCCATCCGCGATATAGATTTCGCCAGCGGCTTCATCCAACGTCGCCGCAGCGACGCCGCGAAGCAGAAGATCGGTCTGCTGGTTATCCTCCTTCTGCATCTGACCGCGGGGGACTTTCGGACCCCGGTGACCGAAATCCTTGACGAATTTGCCGTCGGCGGTGAATTTCAGGATGGTGTCGCCGGGCTGCGCGCCGGCGATATAAACATTGCCCTCATTGTCGGTGAAAATGGTGTGTTCCGATGACGGCCATCCCGGCACCATATCGGGCTTCCCCCAGGCCTTGAGCAGGTTGCCGGCCGTATCGAATTCCAGCACCGCAGGGGCGGCGGAGCAGCATTCCGCCTCCCCCTTTGCGACCTCATCGACCTTGAGATCGCGCGGGCGGTTGAGCACCCAGATGTGGTCCTCCTTGTCCACGAACAGGCCGGTGATACCACCGAGAATCCAATGATTCGGCAGAGGCTTTGGCCAATCGGGATCATATTTGTATTTCGCCGGACCCTCCGCGGCCGGCGCCGCCGTTCCCGTGCCGAGGACGGCCAGGCAGCAGAGGCCGACGACCGCGGCCGAGGCTTTCAGGATGTGTGACAAACTTGATTGCATCAACAGAACCTCCCAATGAATCGCGTGCCCATGAGCACCATTCAAGGCCAGCATAGCGTCAGAACCGCCCCGGATACAGCGCCCGGGAGTCGCAAGGACGGAGCCGATGCGAGTTGAGAGATGGCCCGGTAAAGGGGTCAAATCTGTTGAGGCTCCCGAACAGTTGTCAACGACCGGCTATTCAGGCGGTTGTAAGGATTGCCTGTGGGCCCGAGGTTGAGCTTGCTGCGAGATGGTTGAGTTGCCGGACGAAGAAGCCGCGAAATTTATCGCCGCGTCCATTCCGTCAGTCTGGGCGCTGGAATCCCTGCTGCTCCTAAAGCGCGCGGCGCCCGAGCCGCGCCGGAAGGAAGAACTCGTCGCCGTGTTGCGCAGCAGCGATCTGGCCATCGGCCAGGGCCTGGCGCGCCTGGAGCAGGCTGGTCTGGTGGTCCATGCGGACGATCAGTACTGCTACCGCCCTGCTTCGCCCGTACTGGCGGCCATGGCGGACCAGATTGAAGGTCTGTATGCGACCAAGCCGGTCTGGCTGGTCCAGGTGATTCTGAGCGCCAAGAACGAAAATCTCCAGCTATTCGCGAATTCATTCAGGTTGAAGGAATGACCATGCCGGCCTTGCCTGCCCTGATCTATTTTGTCTCTTTCGCGGCCAGTTCGGTTTGTGCCGGATTACTGGTGCGAAGTTACTTGAGAAACCGCACCCCGCTGCTGTTGTGGAGCGCGGCCTGTTTCGTCTTTCTCGCCCTCAACAGCATTTTGGTCATCCTCGATTTTCTGGTCTTTGTGGATCTTGATCTCGGGGTCATTCGGCTTGGCCTGACGCTCGCAGGCGTGTTGGCGCTGCTTTATGGATTCATCTGGGAGGTGGACTGATGCAAATGACGGAAATCTTCATGTCCGGCATGGCGACCATGGGATTCTTCGTGGCCGGGCTGTTCTTCTTCCGCTTCTGGTCGCGCACGGGGGAGCGGCTGTTCGTGATCTTTGGCATCGCATTCTGGCTGCTGGCCGTGAATCAGATCTTCTCGAACGCCAGCAATCACCCAAGCGAAGAACTGGCCTATGTCTATGTGCTGCGGATCATCGCCTATCTGATGCTGATCGCGGGCATCGTGGCGAAAAACCTGGAGGAGCGGAAACCGGGAAGGGCGTAAAGCGGCGGGCTGGAAGCCCGCGGTACAGTTAAAAAGCCGCAGACGTCCGTCTATTGTAGAAGAACATGCCGCGGCAGCGCCGGAGCGCGATTCCGGTGTCATCCGCGGAGGCGGGTGACATGCGGTTCGGCGCTGACGGCTGTGCGGAACGTGATCGCGCCCTGGTCGCGGCGGCGCTGACCGGGACACCAGATGCTGTCAGGCAATTCCTCAGCGAGATTTCGGGCACGGTCTGGGCAAGCTGTCGCGCGCTCAGCGGATATGAAGGCGAGGCTCGCGACAATTTCCTCGAAACCATCGCCTGGCTTCGTGACTCGGATTTTGCCGCATTCAAGGAATACGACGGCCGCTCCAGTCTGAAGACCTTCACCGCGCTTGTCGTCCGGGAATTTTATTGCCGGAAGCTGATCGGTCTGTTCGAACTGGATGCTGCAAGAGCCTGGCGGATGCTGCAGGATTTCCTGGAGGTGGACATCCGCCGGCTGATCCGGCGCCATGTGCGCGCGCCGGAAGCGGAAGAGATCCGCCGGGATTTGTATCAGGGCATCTGCCTGCATCTGGTAGAACAGAATTACCGCCGCATCCGTGCCTGGAGTGGAAAAGGCAGCTTCTCCGGCTTCATCCTGCGCTGTGCCGGCAACATCCTGCGCGACGAGATCAGGCGCACGATCGCGCCGAGACGCAGGGGTCCCGCTGCGGTTGCACGGTTGGAAGAGATCGATCCGTTCGCAGAAGCGGTCGAACCATCGCCCGAGGATATCCGGATCGAGGCCGCGGCCGGCGAGCAATTGTCGGCAGCCTTGCGCGCATTGACCGACGCGGTCCAGAGCTTGCCGGAGGATGAGCGGCTGTATCTGTCGCACGTGCTGACCGACAATCCTCCACCGCCGCGAGAGCTCGCGCGAGTGATGAGGCGGCCGGTACAGGAAATCTACGCTCTGAAGCAGCGCGTCCTGGGCAATCTGCGCAAAATCATTTCCGAAGATTCCGCGGTGAAAGACTGGCTGGCGTCCGTCTAATCACCGAAGGAGAACGAAATGGCGAATGATGAACTGAATGATTTTCTGAACCGGCTTCTTCCAGAAATGGGCGATGGTGGCGTGTCGCGAGCGCAGGCCCGGCGAGCGGTTCGGGCGGCTTTGGCGCAAACTCCGGGATCTGCATCGATCGCGGAAATCGCCTCTCGTCTGGATGCCGCGCCTGATGCGGGCAAACTGGCAGACGATCCCGACGCGATCCATGAACTCGACGCCGCGCAAGCCTGGCTCGACAAAGTGGAAGGCGAACAGCAGCCGGTACCCGCAACGCTGCTGCGCCTCGCCGACATTCCGGCAGGGCCTGATGGGCTGGCGCGAAGTCAAGCAGCGATCACCTGGCTCGCTTCGCTCGCGCCCCCCTCGGCGCTTCGCGCCACTCCCCCCGTAAACGGGGGGAGAAATAGGCGAGCACGCGGCTTCCTCTTCGGGGGAGGAATTGCGGCGGTGATTTTGGCGGGCGTTACCGGATATGCGGTGCATGATCTTTTTGATGGCGGGCAGGCGCGGGTTGCGTCAACTCTGTCGCCGCTGGGCGGTTCAAAAACAAATCAGGCTCAGATCATGATTGCGCAACCTGCCCCGCAGAGTTCGGATCCTGCTGCGCCTGTTGTGGTCACTTCACCGAACATGCCCGTGCCGATCAACAGCCATGCCGTCACGGTCGCAGATTATCCGCCGGTGTCGGTCCAGCTGCAGGAACAGGGCAAGGTAATGGTGACGTATCAGGTGCTGAAGGACGGCTCCGTCGGGATGTGTCAGGTCGAGCGCACCAGCGGATTCCGGCGGCTCGACGATGCCGCCTGCGCGCGGGTGAAACGCTGGCGGTTCAGGCCGGCAACGGTGTTGGATGGCGCTCCGGTTGAGTGGTGGCTGAACACCACGATCGTTTTCCAGTTGAGCGGCGGCAGAGTTGTACCACCACTACAGCCGCCCGAGATCGCGCCGGTGCCGCTCAACAGCCATGCCGTCACGGTGGATGATTATCCGCCCGACTCAATCCATGCGCAGGAACAGGGACGGGTGGACGTTATCTATCTGGTGCAGAACGACGGCACTGTCGGAACCTGCCGGGTCGAGAGCTCCAGCGGATTCCCCCGGCTGGACGATGCCGCCTGCACGCTGGTGAAACGCTGGCGATTCAAACCGGCCATGCAGGATGGAAAGCAGGTTGCCGAATATCTTACGGCTGCGGTGGTGTTTCAGCTGAAATAGCAACCGGCGCCCGCCTGCGCCTCGCCACGAATGCGGGAGGACGGCGAAGAAGAGATACACTCCGCAACACCCCCT
>JANWHR010000174.1 GCA_025450355.1 Micropepsaceae bacterium | reverse complement strand
GAATTCGGCGTTGGTCTGGCATTCACACCGGTGGTGCTCAGCAAGGGGCGCATCTCCCTGCAGATTTCGACAGAAGTCAGTGAGCTGACCAATACCGGCGCGTTTACCCTGAACGGACAGGCGGCGACGGCTGGTTCCAATCAGGGGCTGACGCTGCCCGCGCTTGCCGTCCGGCGCACTCAAACCACCGTTGAACTTCCCTCTGGCGGGACACTTGCGATCGGCGGATTGATCCAGCAGCAGACAAAACAGAATCTCGACTCTTTGCCTGGCGTCAAGGATCTGCCGGTGCTGGGTGCGCTGTTCCGCAGCCGCGATTTCCAGAACAACGAAACCGAACTGGTCGTGACCGTGACGGCCTATCTGGTGAATCCGGTCGCCCCTGCGCAGATCGCGGGTCCGGATGACGGCTATGCGACGCCCACCGATCTGCAGACCATTCTGCTCGGGCGCCTGAATGCCACATACGGAAAGGACCCGCAGACGAAGCCGGCAATCGCGAAAGACAACCCCGGATACATTCTGCAATGACGAAAGGAATTCTCATGAGCCTGACCACGCGAACTGCCCAGGGATATGCGCTCTGCACTGCGCTACTGCTGTCGGCCTGCATGACGGATGTTCCGGCCGCACAGGGACCGGAAGACGCACTGTCACCGGCGCAGCGCTTTCCGATTACGGTGGAAGCGCAAATGGCGAGTTATCCGCTGGTTCTGAACAATGCCCGCAATGATCTGGATCCGCGCGGTGAAGCCATGCTGGAGCAGATCGTGACCGACTATCTCGCGAATGGCAGCGGCTCGATTGCGGTCTCGGCTGGCAATGCGGCGCCGCAAATTTCCGGACGGTTGACTGCGCTCGGCGTGCCGGCCAACCGCATCATGATCGTCGCGGGCGGCACAACGCCCGGCAATGCGACCGTGAGTTTTGTCCGCTACCACGCCGATCCGGCGCCGTGCGGCGACTGGTCCAAGGATCTCGGCGTGACCTACAATAACCGTCCGCCCCCGAATTTCGGCTGCGCCACACAGCACAACCTTGCGGTGATGGTTGCCGATCCGCACGACCTGGTTCAGCCAAAGACACTGGAGCCCGGCGACGCGCAGCGCAGCCTGACCGTGCTGGAAAAATACCGGCAGGGCGACACGACGGTCGCGAACAAATCGGCGGAACAATCCGGCGCGGTTTCGTCCGTCGCCACTGGCGGCAAGTAAAGAGGATTCATGACATGAACAAAATAACGGGAGCAGGAAATGGCGGCGGCATGGCAACGGCCGACCGGCCTGTGCCGCGGATTTCGATTGCGTCATTCTGCGCGCAAACTGAAACATTGAGCGTGATGCAGGCCGCGGCGGCCGACCGGCGTCTGGCAAAGGCCCATATCTCGGTGCATCCCGACGGAGTCTCCGGCGCCATCGGCTATTTTACCCAGCGCACGACGCCCGATCTGCTGATCGTCGAAACCCAGAACGAAGGCGAAGCGGTTCTCGCCGAACTCGATCAGCTGGCAAACGTCTGCGGCGACAAGACCAAAGTGGTGGTGGTCGGACGCGCCAATGACATCCGATTGTATCGTGAACTGGCGCGCCGCGGCATCTCCGAATATCTCGTTGCGCCGCTGGCGCCGCTGCAGATCATCGAGGCCGTCTCCGGGCTGTACGCCAGCCCTGATGCGCCTCCGGTCGGCCGGGTCATTGCCTTTGCCGGCGCACGCGGTGGAGTGGGCGCATCCATGCTCGCCCACAATGTCGCCTGGTGCATTGCCGAAGAACTGAAGATCAGCACCGCGATTGTCGATCTCGACCTTCCCTTTGGCACGACGGGGCTCAATTTCAACGAAGATCCGGTCCAGGGCATCGCCGATGCGCTGAATGCGCCGGACCGGCTCGACGACGTTCTCCTCGACCGGCTGCTGGTGAAATCCACCGACCGCCTGTCGCTCTTCACCGCTCCCGCCCTGCTGGACCGCGACGCCGAAATTCAGCCGGCGGCGCTTGAAACGGTGCTGGATCAGGTCAGGACGTCTGTCCCGTGCGTGATTGTCGATGTGCCGCATGTCTGGACTCCGTGGTCCCGTCAGGTCCTCAACACGGCCGACGAGATCGTGATCGTCGCCACGCCCGATCTGGCCTCACTGCGCAACACCAAGAATCTCCTGGAAGCGGTGCAGGGCCGGCGCGCGAATGACGTGCCGCCGCGCCTTGTGCTCAATCAGTCCGGAATGCCCAAGCGTCCCGAAATTCCCAGCAAGGAATTTGCCGCAACAGTTGGGCAAGACCCCGCGCTGGTGCTGCCGTTCGATCCGCCGCTCTATGGCGGGGCGTCGAACAACGGCCAGATGATTGTTCAGGTGCAACCGCAGGGGCGTGCCGCCGAAGGCATTCGCTTGCTTGCAGGGCTCCTGACCGGGCGTGTGAACGGTCAACCGCAGAAAAGCGGCTCTTTCTTCCTGACGCTTCTCAACCGCAAGGCGGGATAGGTAGTACCCAATGTTTGGCAGGCGTGGAACATCCGATCAGCCGGTACAAAGCCCGGCAGCCCGTCCTCCGGCAGCGCTTCCCGCGCGGGATGACAAGGCGGGGCCGCAGGCGGCGTTGTCCGGGCCTGCGCCGGGAACGCTTGCCGTGGCGCCGCCGGTGATTTTACGCGGGGCGAATGATTCAGCCGGACCGTCAGATCCGGCGCCTGCCCCCGAGGGGCGCGAAGACTTCCATTCGATCAAGGTCTCGGTGTTCAACGCACTGGTCGAGACCGTCGATCTTTCCCGTTTGGCGCAGCTCGACCCCGAAACCGGCCGCGACGAAATCCGCGATATCGTTGCCGAGATCATGACGCTGAAGAATGTCGTGATGTCGATCGCGGAACAGGAACAGTTGCTGACCGACATCTGCAACGACATTTTCGGTTACGGGCCGCTGGAACCGCTGCTCGCGCGCGATGACATCGCGGACATCATGGTCAATGGCGCCACGCGGGTGTTCATCGAAGTCGGCGGCAAAATTCAGCGCACGAACATAAGATTCCGTGACAACACGCAGCTGATGAATATCTGCCAGCGAATCGTCAGCAAGGTTGGACGGCGGGTCGATGAAAGCTCGCCGATTTGCGATGCGCGTCTGGCCGACGGATCGCGTGTGAATGTCATCGCGCCGCCTTTGGCCATCGACGGCCCGACGCTGACGATCCGCAAATTCCGCAGGGACAAACTGAAACTCGAAGACCTGGTGCGCTTCGGGTCGATTACGCCGGAAGGCGCACGCATTCTCGCCATCATCGGCCGCGCGCGCTGCAACGTGATCGTGTCGGGGGGAACCGGTTCGGGCAAGACCACGCTGCTGAACTGTTTGACCGCTTATATCGACCAGGATGAGCGCGTGATCACCTGCGAAGACGCGGCGGAACTCCAATTGCAGCAACAGCACGTCGTGCGCCTGGAAACGCGGCCGCCCAATCTCGAGGGGCACGGGCAGGTCACCATGCGCGACCTCGTGCGGAACTGCCTGCGCATGCGGCCCGAGCGCATCATCGTGGGCGAAGTGCGCGGTCCGGAAGCCTTCGACCTGCTGATGGCGATGAACACGGGCCATGACGGCTCGATGGGCACCGTGCACTCCAATTCGCCACGCGAATGTCTTTCGCGACTCGAGTCGCTGATCACGATCGGCGGCTTCAACCTGCCGGCGAAGACTCTTCGCGAGATGATCGCGAGCTCCATCGACGTCATCGTTCAGGCCGAGCGCCTGCGCGACGGTTCACGCCGGATCACCAACATCACCGAGGTCGTCGGGACGGAAGGTGACGTCATCATCACGCAGGATCTTCTGACCTATCAGGTCGATGGCGAAGATGAGCGCGGCCAGATCAAGGGCCGCCACGCTGGCACCGGGATCATGCGTCCGATCTTCTGGGATCGCGCGCGCTATTTCAACCTCGAGCGGGAACTCGCGGAAGCGCTCGACCGCATCCAGGTCTGAGGTCTGAACATGAATATTCCGATGCTTCTGGCGGTGGCGGTGCTCGCGGCGCTTGCGCTGGGTGGCGCGGTCTTCGCGTTCAGGGGCGCAAGCACGGACCGCCAGCGCGCGCGCGTGGCGGCGATCGGCACGGGAAAGTCGGGTACGCGCAACGCGAAGTCGGCCGACGATATTCAAAAGCGCCGCAACAATGTGCAGGCGGTTTTGAAGGAGATGGAAAAGAAGCAGACGCAACAGAAAGTGCGGCCATCACTGCGACGGCGGATCGAACAGGCCGGCCTCTCGATCACGGCGCGCATGTATTGGGTGTATTCCGGCATCGCGGGACTCGGCGCCGCCGCCGGCGCGCTGCTGATGACGCATTGGCTGACCGCCACGCTGCTCGCGGGCTTTGGCTTCGGGCTGGGCTTTCCGCGCTGGGTGCTGAGCTTCCTGAAATTCCGCCGGCAGAAGGCCTTTACGCATGAATTCGCACCGGCCGTGGAAGCGATCGTGCGCAGCGTCAAGACGGGCCTGCCGGTAAACGAAGCCCTGAGACTGGTCGGATCGGAAATTCCCGAACCGGTGGGCGGTGAATTCCGTCTGCTGACGGACAGTCTGAAGCTCGGCATCACCATGGATGAAGGCATCAAACGCATGTACGACCGGATGCCGACCTCGGAAGTGAACTTCTTCGGGATCGTGATGGCGATTCAGCAGAAGGCGGGCGGCAATCTGTCCGAAGCCCTCGGCAATCTGGCGGGCGTGCTGCGCGACCGCAAACGCCTGGTCAACAAGATCAAGGCCCTATCGTCGGAAGCCAAAGCCGGCGCAATCATCATCGGCGCCATGCCGCCGGGGGTGATGGGCATGGTGTACATCACGACGCCGGATTACATGAAAATCCTGTTCACCACGGATCTGGGAAACCTGTTGCTGATGGCCTGCGCCGCATGGATGGCGATCGGGGTCATGGTGATGAAAAAGATGATCTCCATCAAATATTGAGTGCGGCGATGAACCCTTATCTGCATCTTCTGCTCGAACGCGATTTTCTGGTGGTGGCGTGTTCCTCGATCGCCGCTTTCGCCCCGATTATCACCCTGGGCCTGCCCTATATGAGCAGCGACCGGCTGGCGGCACGGATGAAATCCGTCTCGACCCGGCGGGAGGAGCTGCGCCAGAGGCACTTTGACAGTCTGCAACAGGTCGGGCGAAAGACCGAGCTTCGTTCCCACCCCGTTGGATTCATGAACCGGGTGGTGGAAGGTTTCGACCTTCGCAAGATGCTGGAATCACCGGGCATGCGCATGAAACTCGCGCGTGCCGGCTATCGCGGCGAAGGGCCCTTCGTGGCCTTCATGTTTTTTCGCTGTGCGATGCCGCCACTGACCTTTCTGATCGCAAGCGCCTATCTGTTTTCCGTCAATCCGCTGGGCTGGTCGGTCAACACCAGGCTGATTGCTTCGGTCGCGGCGGCTTTGGCCGGTTATTACCTTCCGGACGTTTTCCTGAACAACCGGATCCAGAAGCGGCGCGAATCGATCATGCGCGCGTTTCCCGACGCGCTGGACCTGCTGCTGATCTGCGTCGAATCGGGAATGTCCGTTGAGGCGGCATTCAACCGTGTGTCGGAAGAAGTCGGGACGCAGTCGGCCGAACTGGCGCAGGAACTGGCATTGACCACGGCCGAACTCTCTTATCTGCCAAACCGCCGGCAGGCCTATCAGAATCTTGCCGACCGCTGCGGACATTCGGGCGTAAAATCGGTCGCGGCGGCGCTGATCCAGTCGGAAAAATACGGTACGCCCGTGGGTCAGGCGCTTCGTGTCACGGCCCTGGAAAACCGCGAGTTGCGTATGGCGGAGGCCGAAAAGAAAGCTCATTCGCTTCCGGCGAAACTCACCGTGCCGATGATTCTGTTCTTCCTGCCCTGCCTCTTCGTCGTCATCATGGGCCCGGCCGTGATGAAAATCATGGGCTACGTGAAATAGCGAGGACGCCTCGCCGGCCGCATCCCTCGCGCTAAAATCGCCGTTGGCGATTTCTTCACGCGCTCGGGTCCCTGAAGCGGCGCCCAATACTTTTATTGGTATCGCTTGTACCGCGGTTGTTCTCCGGCATCTTCCTGGACCGCCTGCTTCTAGCCCGCACTTACTCTGCAGCGCGAATGGGCTCAGTCAGAGCAGGCGCAGTCACTCTCCCGCTCCTCGCTTCTCGTTTCTCGCTCCTCCCTTGCGCCCAGGCGACAAGCCGCGCGGATATCGCAATCGAGCCGGCGGCGACCAGAGCCCCGCCAAACATGTCCATCAGATGGTGACCGCCCTGAATCGGAATGGAGAGAAGTACTGCAATATTCAACACAAGAGCGATGCCGCGTAACCACGGTTCGCGCCAGGCGTACCAAAGCAGCACGATCGCCTGCAGCGTATGGTAGGAAGGAAACCCTACGATGCCTCTGACCTCGGTGGGCGAAATAAAGCCCGGCCCGTTTCGCAGCATCGCGACCAGCGCATGGGCGTAATCGAATCCAAGCACCAG
>JANWHR010000173.1 GCA_025450355.1 Micropepsaceae bacterium | reverse complement strand
CCGGTCGATATTCTGATCAACAACGCGGGGATCACGCGCGACAACCTGTTCCTGCGCATGAAGGACGATGAGTGGGATCAGGTGATCGCCGTGAATTTGACGGCGCCCTTCCGGATCTGCCGCGCAGCCCTGCGTCAGATGTTGAGAACGCGCTGGGGGCGAATCATCAATATCACCTCGGTCGTAGGCGCAACCGGTAATCCGGGCCAGGCCAATTACTCCGCCGCAAAAGCCGGGCTTGCTGGGCTGACCAAATCGCTTGCCGCAGAGGTCGCCGCTCGCAACATCACCGTGAATTGTGTCGCGCCGGGTTTCATTTCCACCGCCATGACCGATGCCCTGACGGCCGTCCAGAAGGCCGCGATTCTGCCGCGCATTCCGGCGGGCCGGATGGGGGAGGCTGCGGATGTCGCTTCCGCAGTGGTGTATCTCGCCAGCGAGGAGGCCCGTTACATCACGGGCGCAACGCTGCATGTGAATGGCGGAATGGCCATGATGTAGTTGAAACCGCACATCCTTTTGACAGTTTGCCGCGACGTTGGTGATTATGATACCAAACGCGGCTTTCATAGTCGTGGCTTGACCGGTGCTGTGATCGGGGCGATCGGGATCCCGGGCCACGGAGCAAAACTCAGAAAGAAAAGCGAGAGGGCCGAAACAGATGAGCGACGTCGCGGAGCGCGTAAAGAAAATTGTCGTCGAACACCTCAATGTCGACAGCGACAAGGTCACGGAAGGGGCAAGTTTCATCGAGGATCTCGGTGCGGACAGTCTCGATACCGTTGAACTGGTCATGGCTTTTGAGGAGGAATTCGGGATCGAAATCCCCGACGACGCGGCCGAATCGATTGTTACCGTGGGTGACGCGGTCAAATTCATCGAAAAGGCTCAAAGCTGATTGGCGGATGACCATTCGGATACTGGCGCAGGGTCTTTTCAGGTGACCGGCATGCGCCGCGCCGTCATCACGGGACTGGGAATGGTTTCGCCGCTCGGAAGCGGTGTCGAAACCTCTTGGTCGCGGCTTCTGGAAGGGCGTTCCGGGGCGCGACCGATCACGCGTTTCAAAGTTGACGACCTGCCGGCACGAATCGCCTGCGATGTTCCGCGTGGTGATGGCTCCGATGGCACCTTCAATCCCGATCAATGGGTGGATCCGAAAGAGCAGCGGCGCATCGACGATTTCATCATCTATGCGCTCGCGGCGGCACAGCAGGCAATCGACGACTCAGGTTATCAGGCTGATACGCCGGAGGAACAAAATCGCGCCGGCGTGCTGATCGGTTCGGGGATCGGCGGACTCGACGGGATCGAACAGGCGGCCATTCTGCTGCACGAGAAAGGGACCCGGCGGCTCTCGCCCTTCTTCATTCCCGGGCGGCTGATCAATCTGGCCTCCGGCTACGTCTCCATACGTTTTGGATTCAAAGGACCGAATCATGCGGTTGTGACGGCCTGTTCGACCGGCGCGCATGCGATTGGTGATGCGGCACGCCTGATTGCATGGGACGACGCCGATGTCATGCTCGCGGGCGGTACTGAATCCGCCATTTGCCGGCTCGGCATTGCCGGTTTTGTCGCCTGTCGTGCGCTCTCGACCGGCTTCAATGATACGCCTGAAAAAGCATCCCGGCCGTATGACCGGGATCGCGATGGCTTCGTGATGGGCGCGGGCGCCGGCATTGTGCTGCTGGAAGAATATGGGCACGCCAAGGCCCGCGGCGCCAAAATATATGCCGAAGTGAAGGGTTACGGATTATCGGGAGATGCCCATCACATCACCGCGCCCGCCGAAGATGGCGATGGCGCCTATCGCGCCATGAGCGCGGCCCTGAAGCGCGCCGGAATCAACCCCTCGGACGTGGATTATGTCAACGCACACGGAACATCGACGCCGCTCGGAGATGAGATCGAGTTGCGGGCGGTAGAGCGGCTTTTCGGGAATTCGGCCGCCAGGCTCACGATGTCCTCAACCAAATCATCCATTGGGCACCTCCTGGGTGCAGCCGGGGCGGTGGAGGCAATTTTTTCCACGCTCGCGATCCGTGATTCGATTGCGCCGCCAACCCTCAATCTCGACAATCCTTCCATGGATACCGCGATTGATCTTGTGCCGCACCGGGCAAAAAAGATACCGATCTCGACTGTGCTTTCGAATTCCTTCGGCTTTGGTGGCACCAACGCCACGCTGGTATTGGCAGCGGCGGAGTAGCTGCCATGCGTGTCCTGCTGGCGGTTCTTCTGGTCTGTGCCCTGGCAGCGGCGGGGATTGGAGGATTTGTGTGGGAGGGGCGGTACTTCCAACAGCCCGGGCCCGCCGCGGTACGCACCGTTGTTGTCATCGCGCCCGGAAGCGGCTTGTCGGTGATTTCCCAAAGGCTCTCACGCGCAGGCGTGGTGCGCAGTGGGCTGCTGTTTCAGGCCGCCGCAATTTTGCGGCGAAAGTCAGCGCAACTGAAAGCCGGCGAATATGGTTTTCCGGCACGCGCAAGCGAGGCAACCGTGATCGGCATGCTGCTGGCGCACAAGGTCGTCGAACATCGCATCACGATTCCCGAGGGCCTCACCTCCGGCATGGCGGTCGCGCTGATCGATGCCGACCCGGCTTTGACCGGCACATCTCCGGACGTGCCCGAAGGCACACTGTTGCCGGAGACCTACCTGTTCGAGCTGGGCATGGCGCGCGCGCAATTGCTTGCCCGCATGCACAAGGCCCAAACGGACATTCTGGAAAAGCTGTGGGCAGCCCGAAAGGACGGCCTGCCATTCCGGAATATCGACGACGCGTTGAAGCTCGCTTCCATCGTGGAAAAGGAAACGGCGATCCCCTCCGAGCGGCCCCACGTCGCGGCCGTGTATATCAATCGTCTCAGGACCGGCATGAAGCTCGAGGCCGATCCAACCATCATCTACGGTCTGACGAAGGGCGTTGCACTTGGCCATGGAATAACCCAGGTCGAACTGCAGACACCTAATCCATATAGCACCTATCAGATCGATGGCTTGCCGCCGACGCCGATTTGCAATCCGGGGCGTGAGTCCATTGCCGCGGTTCTGATGCCCGACGATTCGCCCGATCTGTATTTTGTTGCAGACGGGACCGGAGGGCATGTCTTCGCCCGCACGAAAGCGGAGCATGAGCAGAATGTCGCGCGCTGGCGCCTGTTGCAGCAGCAGGCGAAATCCGCGCATACGGAAGTGAAATTTTTTCGCTGAAGCCGGCTTCGGGAGGAAAGAAGCTTGCCGCTCATCAGCATGACGGGTTTCGCCGACGCGCGGGGCGTCCATGACGGCTTGCGCTGGCGCTGGGAGGCCAAAAGCGTCAATGGCCGTGGCCTCGATCTGCGCTTTCGCATTCCTCCGGGTTTTGAAGGAATCGAATCCGGCGCGCGCACCCTGGCCACGGAACGTTTCAAGCGCGGATCGCTGCAGGTGGTCCTGACAGTTGCTTCCGAGGACGCCACAAGGGGATTTCGCATCGACCCGGTCGCTCTCGCTGATGCCATTCGCATTGCAAAACGCGTTCAGGAGGAGGCGGGACTTGCACCTGCGAGCGTGGACGGAATCCTGGGCCTGCGCGGCGTCATCATTCAGGAGGAGAATCTGGCGCTGAATGATGAAGCGCGCATGGCGCGCGATGCCGCGCTGCTCGAGAGCCTTGCTGATGCGCTTGACCGGCTGCTCGCTGCCCGTGCAGTGGAGGGTGCGAAACTGGAATCGCTGCTGCTCGGCCGGATTGCAGAAGTCGAACGGCTGACATTGGAAGCGCGCGGGCTGACAGCCCGTCAACCGCAGATGATGCGAGACCGAATTCTGGCGCAGGTAAACGAACTGCTCGCACCTGGCGTCAATTTTTCGGAAGAACGGCTCGCGCAGGAAGTCGCGATCATTGCGGCGCGTGCTGACTCCAGCGAAGAACTTGACCGGCTGGGGGCGCATGCACAGGAGGCGAGGGCGCTGATTTCCGGGAACGGCGCTGCCGGCCGCAAGCTCGATTTCCTGGCACAGGAATTCAATCGCGAGGCCAATACGCTCTGCTCGAAATCTCCCGACATCCAGCTCACCCACGTTGGACTCGCGCTGAAAGCCGTGATCGACCAGTTCCGGGAACAGGTCCAAAACGTGGAGTGAGTGCCGCCGCTGGCTTTTGGTCAACCTGAAGCTTGCCGGAGGGCGCCTGCCCAACGCAACAACAGATAAACTCCGTCCTCACATTGAAGCGATTACCGCGCCGAAACGTTTAGTCGCCAGAGACATGCCTGGGCCTTCATATCCTCCGCCCGCGGCAAGCGTACGAAAGGACTCGTCATGGCGATGCGGATCGGACTGGTGGCACTCAGCCTGCTGACGATGTTACCGGTGAGCAGGATTTCGCTGCCCGCAAACGCCGCCGCCGCTGATCCGGCTGCTGCGCACGACTGTTCCGGAGCACCCCCAGACGCGGTAACGGCACTTCCGTCCCCCTTGAGCAGGTGGGGAGAGATTGTTTGCACGCCCTACGGACAAATGCTGGCGAGCCACAAAGGCTGGATGTGGTTGATGCCGGATCTCGACACGGTCCTGGTGCCGGCCCAGATATCGGATACGAAGCCGGAGCCTGTCGGTAACAAAATCTATTTCACGAAAATCGACGCTGTGCGGATCAAAGGCCCGGAATTCGACGAAGCGTACAAAACCTTCCACGATGGTTTTGACGATCAGGAGGTCAAACCCGATGGTTATCGCATTGATCTGACGACCGTCGAGGGAAAATCCCTCCGCATGTATTTCTTTGATTACGATACTTATGCTTGGGGTATGTCGTGCCCTGACAACAAATGTCAGACCGATTCCCGTTTCATGATTCTGAACCGGAGTACGCCACCCAGGCCTCGCGAGCCTTCGATCTGAATGAATCACCGTTCGGCGGGCTGCATTGCCCGCCAGGCGCATGCGAGCGCACAAAATTGACCGAGATGCAATTGTTCCGCGCGTGCTTCCGCCGGAATCCCTGCCGCGGTGAGCATTGGACCCGGATCGGGCAGCAATGATTTCAGGCTGCTCCTGAGCATTTTTCGCCGCTGACCGAAGGCCGCGGCTGTAACCCGTTCCAGATCGCCGATTTGAGCCGGATATTTGGGAGCGGGCAACGGGTCGATGCGCAGCACGGCAGCGGTAACCTTGGGCGGCGGTACGAAGGCATGGCGCGAAACCGCAAACAGAATTCTCGGCGCGCACCGCCACTGCGCCAGCACCGACAATCGTCCGTATGCAGCGTCACCCGGCGCCGCGCAGACACGCTCGGCTACTTCCTTCTGAAACATCAGCGTCAGTTTTGACCACCAGGGCGGCCAGGCGCAAGTCAGCCATTTGATCAGCAGTGCGGTGCCCGCATTGAAGGGAAGATTTGCGACAACCGGCAGCGGCAAGGGCACGCCGCGCGCGGAAATGAGTTTTGCTTCGTCAATCCGCAGGCCATCGGCCTCCACAATATCGAGGCGGCCGGGCCAGGCTGCGGCGATTTCCTGAAGCGCCGGACTCGCGCGCCGGTCCCGTTCGATTGCGATGACGCTCGATGCGCCTTCACGCAGCAACGCGCGCGTGAGACCGCCGGGGCCCGGGCCAATTTCGAGGACAACAGCGTG
>JANWHR010000172.1 GCA_025450355.1 Micropepsaceae bacterium | reverse complement strand
GGCCGCAGATAATGACGATCGTGAGCGGAAGCACCAGCGGTTCCAGGGTGTGGTTTCCGATCGCGATTCCCTCGACGGCGCTCAGCACCGATATCGCGGGTGTCAGAAGCCCATCGCCGTAAAACAGCGCGAGGCTCAAGACCCCTGCCAGCACGATCGCGGATTTGAGCCTTCGGGTCAGGCGTGGCGAGCGATGCGCAAGCTGGGATAGCGCGAGGACTCCGCCTTCGCCATGATTGTCCGCCCGCATGATGAAAGTGACATATTTGATGGTCACCACGATCATCAGCGACCAGAAGATCAGCGATACCACGCCCAGTACTGCACGGGTTTGGTTACCCAGGCTTTGGACCGCCAGCAGTGATTCCCGGAACGCATAAAGCGGACTCGTGCCGATGTCGCCAAACACAACGCCCAATGCGGCCAGGGTCAGAATGGCTTGCCGGCGAACCGGGCTCTGGGCAATGGCCGATGCCGCGGTTCCAGGCGCGGGTTCCGTTTCCTGTAGAGTTGTCACGGCGGAAAAACGCTCTCGTCCGGCATCTGATGCTGAATGCTGTTGCTGTTTAGTGGTTTCGGGTCGCCCTGAGGGCAAGCCCTGCAGAAATCACGTTGCCGCGCCCGGGTCAAAGGAGCAACGGGTTGCCTGCCCGGATCGCCTCGAATTGCGCCCTCAGATCTCGGTCTGGGAGCCGAGTTCTACGACACGCCCGGGCGGCAATCCGTAAAACTGCGCAGCCTCGAGGGCCGAAGCGTAAAGCCTGATGAACAAGGTGACCTGCCATCTCGCCATGGCTGAAGCGCGCGCGGAAATTAGGGTCTCGCGCCGGATGAAAAACGTCGTGGTGTCCAGATCGATGGCCATTCCGTAGGCCTTCGCGCCTTCCAGCGCCCGTGGGACATCCGGGGTCTGGAAAAATCCGAAATGCACCTCAACGGCGTAAAAGCCCTTGCCGAGCCGGTTTACGGTCAGGCGTTTTTCCGCCGGCACGAAGGGGATATCCTGCACATCAACCCGCAGGAAAATCACGCGCTCGTGCAGCACCTGATTGTGCTTCAGATTGTGCAGCAACGCGCCTGGCACCTGGTCGAGCCGCGGGGTGATGAATACCGCCGTGCCACTGATCCGGATCGGCGTCCTGTCCGCGCGCTGCAGAAAAAGATCGGTTGAAATCCCCGCGCCATAGGCCTTTTCGCTCAAAATGCGCCGGCCGTTGCGCCACGTGTTCATCAGAACGCTGACGCAGGCCGCGACCAGCAGCGGGAACCAGCCGCCTTCCACGAATTTCAGTGCATTCGAGGAAAAGAACGTCAGGTCAATGATGAGGAACAGGCCAAAGACCGGCAGCGAAAGCCGCCAGTCCCATCCCCACTGGCGCCGCGCAACCGTTGCGACCAGCGCGGTGCTGATCACCATCTGACCGCTAACCGCAATTCCATAGGCATAGGCCAGCGCACCGGAACTTTTGAAAATCAACACGATCAGGACCACGCCGGCGAGCAGCAACCAGTTCACGCGCGGAACATAAATCTGTCCGAACTCCGTCGCCGACGTATGGCGGATTTCCATGCGCGGCAATTGGCCCAGCTGTACGGCCTGGTGGGTGATCGAGAAGACCCCGGAAATTACCGCCTGCGAAGCGATCACCGTCGCCACGGTCGCGAGCAGCACCATGGGGTAATGCGCCCAATTCGGAACCACGGAAAAGAACGCCACGTCACCCGCTTTGGGGTCGCGAAGAATTGCGGCGGCCTGGCCGAAATAATTCAGGATGAGAGAAGGAAGGACCAGAAACAGCCAGGCGATGCGAATCGAGCGTTTGCCCAGATGTCCCATATCGGCATACATCGCTTCCGCTCCGGTCACGGCGAGGAAAACCACGCCCAGGGTGAGAAAGCCGGTCTGCGGCGCACGGACGAGCAGCGCAATCGCGTAGGACGGACTTAAGCCGAACAGAACCGAAGGTGTCCGGATGATCGACACGAATCCCAGATAGCCGAGCACGACAAACCAGACGACCATCACCGGCCCGAAGAGGCTGCCGACCTGTGCCGTTCCGCGCGACTGAAACAGAAACAATCCGATCAGAATCATCACCGTGAGCGGCAGCACCAGGGGTGAGAAACCGTGGTTGTTCACCGCCAGACCCTCGACGGCGCTGAGTACGGAAATCGCCGGTGTCAGAAGTCCGTCGCCATAGAACAGCGCAAGACCCAGGACGCCGGCGGTGACAATCGCCGATTTCATGCGGCGCGAGAGTCGTGGCGAGCGATGGGCGAGTTGTGACAGCGCGAGCACCCCTCCCTCGCCATTGTTGTCCGCGCGCAGAATGAAGATCACATATTTGATTGTGACTACGATGACGAGTGACCAGAAGATCAGTGAGGCGACGCCCAGTATGGCCAGAGGTTGATCGGGCAAACCCTTTACTGCGAGCACCGATTCGCGCAACGCATAGAGCGGACTCGTACCAATATCGCCATAGACGATCCCCAGCGCCGCCAGGGTCAAACCCGCCTGGCGCCGCAACGGGTTTCGCGCCGCGCCGGGTTCTGCGCTGTGGGTCACCATTTCCGGATTTTGAACAAGTGTCACGGAGGTTAACCGCCCTCGCAGTCCCTATGCGAAAGGCGAATCGATATCAAATTCATGCAACCGGCCACTGGCCATGGTCCTCTCCGGCGGAAAGGGCGCCGAAACTACGCCTGTGGCAAAGGCGTCACAAGGCCAAAACTCCGCCATTGCGCAGAAATCCGGGTGGCCTGTCCGGAGCACTTTCGTCTGTAAACAGATGTTTGTCCCGCATGGGTGCTTGACCGGGAGTGCCCCGCACCTATGCTGTGCCCGACCAAAAGCGGTACGGCCAAATGAGCATCTCGGAGGCGATCGGACGGGAACTCATTTACGTGACCTGCATCGCGCGCAGCCTTTGGCTCGCTCGCCATATTCATCCCGACGCGAGGCTTTCCATAGCCCACTGGACAGAACGTTGGGCTGTGGAGAAGCCGGATGCGCCCGCGATTCTCTGCCAGGATCGGGTGCTCTCCTGGTTCGATGTCGATCAGGGCGCCAATCGTTATGCGCGGTGGACAAAGGAACTGGGCCTGAAAAAAGGCGACGTTGTTGCCCTGTTCATGGACAACCGGCCTGAATACATCCTGGCATGGCTCGGTCTGATCAAGCGCGGAATTGTTGCGGCTCTGGTGAACACCCATCTGACCGGTCTGCCGCTGTCCCATACTCTGGCCATGGCGGGCGCGCGACATATTATTCTCGGGGACGAATTGTCGGAGACCTATGCGACGGCGATTGGTGGTCTGGAAGCCCGGCCCGTACCCTGGCTCACGGGCGGCGCGCGAAATGGATTCCAGGATCTCGACGCAGCGCTGGCGCGGCAGAGCGGAGCGCCATTGAAGCCCGAAGAGCGCGAAGACGTATTTTGCCGCGACAAGGCATTTTACATTTATACCTCAGGCACGACCGGTCTGCCCAAAGCCGCAAATATCAGTCACATGCGGCTGCTGCACATCATGACCGCGTTCCCGGGTGCGGTAAACGGTACCCCGGAAGACCGGATGTATGTCGCGTTGCCGCTATATCATTCGGCCGGCGGAATCGCCGCACTTGGGCCGGCGTTCTTAAGCGGTGGATCGGTGGTGATCCGCAGTAAATTTTCCGCTGGCGAGTTTTGGGATGATTGCCATCGCTACCGCCCGACGCTGTTTCAGTACATCGGCGAACTCTGCCGGTACCTTCTGAACGCGCCTCCGCACCCTTTGGAACGCAGCCATTATCTCAGGATCGCGGTCGGAAACGGGCTGCGTCCGGAAATCTGGGCGCGCTTTCAGGCCCGGTTTCAAATTCCGCGGATCATGGAATTTTACGGCGCGACCGAAGGCAATGTCGGCATGATCAACTATGACGGCAAGGTCGGCGCAATTGGCCGGTTGCCATGGTATGTGCGCCGCATTCTCAGGGTGCGCCTGATCAAATTCGACGTGGAGAAGGTCATTGCGTTGCGGGGCCCCGGTGGTTTCTGTGTGGAAACCGATGACAATGAGGTGGGCGAGGCGATCGGGGAAATCGATCCGAATGATCCGCGCTCCCGCTTTGACGGTTACACCAGCACTGCCGATACGGAAAAAAAAATCCTGAGAAGCGCCTTCAAACCCGGTGACGCCTGGTTTCGGACCGGCGACCTGATGCGACGCGACCGGCATGGCTACTTCTACTTCGTGGACCGGACTGGCGACACATTCCGCTGGAAAGGGGAAAATGTCGCCACCTCCGAGGTTGCCGAAGTGCTGTCGGTATTTCCGGGCATTCTCGAAGCGAATGTTTACGGCGTGGAAGTGCCCGGTGTCGAAGGAAAGGCCGGAATGGCGGCACTGGTGACCGGCGGCGATTTCGATCTTTCGCGGATGCCTGAGTATCTCGGAAGCAACCTGCCGTCTTTTGCGCGGCCGGTTTTTCTGCGCTTTCAGCAGCAGATGGAAATCACCAGCACCTTCAAGCAGCGAAAACTGCAATTGCAGCAGGAAGGATTCGATCCCGCCGTGATCAGTGACGCGTTGTGGTTCCGTGACCCCGCGACCGGGAAATATCAGCGTCTGATGCCTGAACTGTACCGGGAAATCTGCGGCGGCAAACTGAAGCTATAGGGGGCGGCATGCGCACCATCCATGCATTCATCATCGCCATTGGGATCGTGATCGCAACGGCGATTGCGAGTGCCGCGGCCATGATCGGCGGCCGTTACACGATCATTACGATCTCCGGCAACAACGTCGCGTGGAAGCTGGACCGGTGGACCGGGCAGGCCTATGGCTGCGAGGAATCGGAATTTGGGCCGTTCTGCATTCCGGCGCCGGACCGCATCAAACACAGCCCCTGACCTGCCGGCGGAGCGCCCGCAAGCGGGCGCTCCCGGAGGGTGGATTTTACGACGACTTCCGGCTGCGGCTGGAAGAACCGGATTTGCGGCTGCGCGCCCATTAGCGGCGCGCGCGCCGGGTAGAACACGGATTGTGCCGGGTTGTACGGGTGGCG
>JANWHR010000171.1 GCA_025450355.1 Micropepsaceae bacterium | reverse complement strand
CATGCTCGACATGGGGTTCATTCCCGACGTCGAACGGATTGCGAAACTCACGCCGTTTACGCGCCAGACACTGTTCTATTCGGCAACCATGCCGCCGGAAATCAAACGATTGACGGATCAGTTTCTGCAAGCGCCTGTCCAGGTGGAAGTCACCCGTCCGGCGACGGCTGCTGCGACCATCAAGCAGGTGGCGGTGAGCGTGCCGGGTGGAGAGTGGTCAAAACGCGAAACCCTGCGCCGGCTTATCCGCGAAGAGGGCGTGAAAAACGCCATCGTCTTCTGCAACCGCAAGCGCGATGTCGATGTGCTGGCAAAATCCCTGCAAAAGCACGGGTTTTCCGCCGCGGCGCTGCATGGGGACCTGGATCAACCGGTGCGGACGCGGACGCTGGATGCATTCAGGGCGGGCGAGACGGCGATTCTCGTCGCAAGCGATGTCGCGGCGCGAGGGTTGGACATCCCGGCCGTCAGTCACATCTTCAATTTCGACGTGCCGTTTCAGCCGGACGATTATGTTCATCGGATCGGGCGAACCGGCCGCGCCGGGCGCGAGGGACATGCATTCACGCTGGTGGGCGCGCGGGATGGAAAATATTTCAGCGCAATCGAAAATCTGATTGGCAACAGTATCGAACGGCGGGTGATGGAAGGTTTGCCGGAAGAATCACCCCCCAAGGCCTCGCGCGAGAAATCCACAAATGACCGGCGCCGGGAGCCGAGGAAGAAGAAACCGGTTCAGACGGAAGCCGCGCCAGGCCTTGCTTCGGCCGGCCCCGAGGCTCCGGCGCCCCAGCTGCAGAAAAGCTCCATTGAGCAGCCCAGGATAGAGGCCTCATTCACCGGAACGCGCGATGCCTGCCAGCTTCCCGCATTCCTGATGCGGCCCATCAAGCTTCCGCCAAAAACGGCCAAAGACCTCGTGACGGCCGACGCCGAATAGTTGTAGCGCTGGCTTCCAGGCCGCCAAAAAATACGGCGGGTGCGCTCAACTACGGCTTCCAGCGCAGCACAGGGTTTCGGGCGGCGGCGGTTTCATCGAGCCTCCGCCGCGGCGCAAATACCGGCGCCTGTTTGAAGCCGGCCGGGTCACCGCTGATCGCTTCGGCTGCAAGCCCTCGCATCACCGCAATGAACCGGTCCAGCGTTCGCTTCGACTCGCTTTCCGTCGGTTCCACCAGCATGGCGCCGTGCACAGTCAGCGGAAAATAAACCGTCATGGGATGAAATCCCTCGTCGATCAACCGCTTCGCGACATCGAGCGTGGTGATGCTCGTGCCCTTCAGAAATGTGTCGTCGAACAGCGCCTCATGCATGCACGAACCGTCGTAAGGTGCGGAAATGACGTCCTTGAGCGAAGCCAGGATGTAGTTCGCGGACAGCACGGCATCGCCGGAAGCCTGTCTCAGGCCATCCCGACCGTGCGACATCATATAGGCGAGGGCGCGTACAAACATGCCCATCTGGCCATGAAACGCCGCCATTCGGCCAAACGGTGATGCCGGTTGCGCCTCGCGGCTGTCCTCGATCAGGCGAAATCCGCGGTCATCCTCGACCAGGAGCGGCAGTGGTGCGAACGGCGCCAGTCGCTCGGAAAAAACCACAGGTCCGGCGCCTGGGCCGCCACCCCCATGCGGCGTGGAAAACGTCTTGTGCAGGTTGATGTGCATCGCATCAACGCCGAGATCTCCCGGCTTCACGCGTCCCATGATCGCGTTGAAATTGGCGCCATCGCAATAGAAGTACGCGCCCGCCGCGTGCAGGGCATCCGCGATGGCGATCATGTCGCGCTCGAACAGACCGCTCGTATTGGGGTTCGTCAGCATAAGCGCCGCGACCTGCGATGAAAGCGCCTGCGTCAGGCTGGCAAGGTCCACCCTGCCCTCACCCGTTGCCTTGATGCTCTTCACGGAAAAACCGCAGAGCGCCGCGGTTGCAGGATTTGTACCGTGTGCGGATTCCGGAACCAAAATAATGGGCCGTTTGTCGCCACGGTTCTCAAGCGCCGCACGGATGGCGATGATGCCGCACAATTCACCATGCGCGCCGGCCCTTGGCGTCATCGCAACGGCGGGCATGCCGGTCAATTCCTTCAGCCAGCGCGCAAGTTCGGCGATCAGGGCCAACGCGCCCTGTACCGTGCGCTGAGGCTGGAGCGGATGAACGTCCGCAAACCCGGCGAACCGCGCGACCTTTTCACCCAGCCGCGGGTTGTGCTTCATCGTGCACGACCCCAGCGGATAAAAGCCGGTGTCAATCGCGGCATTCAGTTGTGACAACCGGACGTAATGGCGGATCGCCTCGGGTTCCGAGAGACCGGGGATTCCAATCTCCCCCACGCGCTCCAGTCCCGCGAGATGGCGGGGCCCAATTTCAACATCGGGAATATCCACGCCCGAAACATCCGTCCGGCCGCGCTCGAAAATCAGTGGCTCCTCGTGCTGAAGGGCATGGTCGCCCGAGTAGGTGCCGCCGGGCGAGGCTGCGCGGTTTCCGCTTGCGGGTTTGTCCTGCACGTTCATCGCGCGAGCACGCCTCCCAATTCATCTCTATACAGATCAATATCCGATTCGGCGTTTGTCTCCGTCGCGGCAACGATGAGCAGGTTCTCGCATCCGGTGTGTGAGGGGAAAAGCCGCGACGCGGGAACGCCAGCCAGAACGCCGCGGCCGGCCAGAGTCTCAACCACTTCGGCGGCGGGTCTGGGCAGGCGAAGCGTGAATTCATTGAAAAAGGCTGGCGTTGCCAATTCGACCTCGGGGATTGCAACGAGGCTTTCCGCCAATGTGACAGCGCGCGCATGGTTCAGCCTGGCCAGTTTGCGCAATCCTGTTTCACCCAGAAGCGAAAGATGAATTGTGAAGGCCAGTGCACACAGCCCGGAATTGGTACAAATGTTGCTTGTCGCCTTTTCCCGCCGGATATGCTGTTCGCGCGCGGATAACGTCAGTACAAAGCCGCGCCGCCCTTCGACATCCGCCGTCTGTCCCGCGAGCCGGCCCGGCATCTGCCGGACAAACCGCTCCCGCGAGGCGAAGAGGCCCACATAGGGTCCGCCAAAATTTAACGCGTTCCCCAGCGACTGGCCCTCGCCTGCGACAATGTCGGCGCCCATGGCGCCCGGAGGACGAACCAGGCCAAGCGAGACGGCTTCCGTGAACACCACGACCAGCAGTGCGCCTTTCGAATGCGCCACCTGCGCGAGCGGCGCGAGGTCACGGATCGAGCCAAACACGTCCGGATTTTGCACGACCACACAGGACGTGTTGTTGTCTATCTGTTCGGAAATTTCATCGGCACTACCGGGGACCGGTGGCGTCACCACGATTTCTCCAGCGAGCCCTGCCATGGTGCGGATCGTGTCCGCATAATGCGGATGCAGGTTTCCCGACAGGACCGCGCGATTGCGCCCCGTCACACGATGGGCCATCAGCACCGCCTCGGCGGCGCCAGTGGATCCGTCGTACATGGAGGCGTTCGCGATTTCCATCGCGGTGATCGCCGCGACCTGGGTCTGGAATTCAAACAGGGTTTGCAGCGTGCCCTGCGAGATTTCGGGCTGGTACGGCGTGTAGGAAGTGAGAAACTCGGAACGCTGGATCAGATAATCCACGGATGCGGGAACGTGATGGCGATAGGCGCCCGCACCGCAGAAAAACGCGCATTCACCTGCGCCCGTATTCGCGAGAGCAAAGCGGGACAGCATGCGTTCCACCTCGCTTTCGCCGGCGTGCAATGGCAAATCGAACTGTGGCTCTCTGGCAGAAGCCGGAACATCCCTGAACAGATCGTCGATCGAAGAAACGCCAATCCTTTCGAGCATTGCGCGGCGGTCATCATCGTTGAGCGGCAGATACCGCATCAGAGTCCCTTCAAATAATCCCGATACTGGTCGCGGGTCATCAGCCGTTCCGCCTCCGATGGATTACTCATCCGGATACGGAAGAGCCACGCCTCCTCCGGTTCGGTACTGATTCGGCCAAGGCCGGTGGCAAGATCGCGGTTGGCCGCGGTAACCTCACCGGAAACGGGGGCGTAAATCTCGCTTGCCGCCTTGACGCTTTCCACCACCGCGGCCTCCGCGCCTTTTTCGAGCGTCTTACCCGGTACCGGCAATTCAATATGGACCACGTCCCCCAGTTGCTCCGCGGCGTATCTGCTGATGCCAACCGTTGCGATGCCGTTCTCCATCCGCAGCCATTCGTGACTTTCGGTAAATCGAATCTCGTCCATGTCATCCAGTCCTTCTGCGATAGCGGTGGGGAACAAAGGGCATCGGCGAAACCACTGCAGTCCTCGGCTTTCCGCGCACCACCGCCGCCAATTCCGCACCGTCACCGGCGTACTCTGGCTGCACATAGGCCATGGCGATCGGCATATCAGCCGTTGGCCCAAATCCGCCACTGGTGATGCGGCCTACCCTTTCGCCCAAACTGTTCACCACCTCCGCGCCTTCACGCGCGGGCGTTCGTTCCATCAGACGCAATCCGACCCGTTTCCTGACGGGTCCTCGAAACAGTTCCTGCATGATGCGCTCCGCCCCCGGAAAATCCCGCGCCAGCTTGCGCCGTTTGCCGATTGTCCAGACAAGACCGGCTTCGACCGGCGTGGTCGATTCGTCCATATCATGTCCATAAAGGCAAAGACCCGCTTCCAGCCGCAACGTGTCGCGCGCCCCAAGGCCGGCTGGCTTAACCTCGGGTTCATCAAGCAGAATGCGCGCAACCGCTTCGGCATCGGCCGCAGCAAGCGAAATCTCGAAGCCATCCTCGCCGGTATAACCGGACCGGCTGATGATGGCAGCCACGCCGGCAACCCTTGTTTCCGCGACATTCAGGAACGTCAGCGCCGCGATTCCAGCAGAATGGCGCGATAGCACTGTTTCCGATTTCGGACCTTGAAGCGCCAGCAGCGCGCGATCGGGCTGTGGCTCGACGGACAGCGTAGCGGTCAACTGCCCCGAAATATAGGCGTAATCGGCGTGCTTCGTCGCTGCGTTGACAACCAGATACAGCCGGCGGTCCACAAGCAGCCGCCCTACCATGAAGTCATCCCGGATGCCGCCATGACCGTTCATGAGCAGGCCATAGCGCATCTGGCCATCGTGCAGTCCCGATACGTCCGCGGGCGTAAGCCGTTCGAACGCCGCGGCCGGATCGGCGCCGCCCAGAAATGCCTGCCCCATGTGCGAGGCGTCGAATAGCGAAGCCGAGGAACGCGTCTGCAGATGCTCGCTGATGATTCCGGAGCGGTAGTGCAACGGCATTTCATAGCCGGCGAATGTCACCATGCGCCCACCCAACGCCCGATGCAGATCATGAAGCGGTGTTCTCGCGGACGCGGATGAGGGTTCAGTCATGGATCGGCGGTGCCGTACCGAAGAAAAACATGGACGAATGTGCAACAGTCCCGACCCGCACGGAAATGGTTTTAGCGTATGCCGGTGCTGCCGGAGCTTAAAATTTTTGGATCTGCAAGTTACATCCGTTCGGGAACCTCGATGCCCAAAAGCATCAGCAGCCGCTCGATCTCCGAGAGGGTCAACTCACAGAGCCCGAGGCGCCCGCCTTTCAAGTCCACATCCGCCTCTGAAAGAATGTGATGTTCCGTATAGAACCGGCTGAAATTCTGGGCGAGCCTGAAGACATAATCACAGATCAGATTCGGGGCCCGTCTTGTCTCCGCCGATTCCAGCGCCTCCGGCATGGACAGCAACTGCAGGGCCAATGCGCGTTCCTCTTCCGAACGGATCACCGGCAGCGCCGATTTCTGCCGCTCATCGCCGGCTTTTCGAAGGACCGATTTGATCCGCACCGCTGCATATTGCAGGTAAGGTCCGGTTTTGCCTTCGAACTTCGTGAAACGTTCGAGGTCGAAGATATAGTTTGAAACCCGATTGTTCGACAGATCGGCAAATTTGATCGCCGCAATTCCAACCGCGCCGGCAATGCGCGCCTGCTCCTCCGGCGGATATTCGGTGGCCAGCCCCGCTTCCGCGAGTCGCTTCCGGGCCTCGTCTGTCGCCATGGAAATCAGATCGTACAGCTTCATTACGCCGCCTGCGCGGGTCTTGAACGGCTTGCCGTCCTTCCCGTTCACAGTCCCATAACCGACATGTTCCAGGACCGCATGCCCGGCGAGCCCGGCTTTCCGTGTGGCGCGGAAGACCTGCTGGAAATGCAGATGCTGGCGCTGATCGACAACATACAGAATCAGGTCCGGATCATGGTCCCTTACTCTCTGGACAATCGTGGCAATATCCGTCGTGGCGTAATTCACCGCGCCGTCCGATTTCATCAGAATCAGCGGCGGCACTTCGACCGTGTCGGAAGGCTCACTGACATCGACGATCAGCGCACCCTGGTCGATGACCGCAAGTCCGCGGTCTTTCAGATCTTCGATGATGCCAGGAATCAGCGGATCGGCATCGGATTCGCCCCTCCATTCGTCGAAGCAAATGCCAAGGCTGTCATATTCGCGGCGCAAACCTTCAGCCGACGCCTCAACAAAATGTTGCCACAGCGCACGGTAACCAGGCCTGCCTGCCTGAAGTTCCACGGTGGCACACCGGGCCGCTTCCAGCCGCGCGGGATCATTTTTGCAGGCCGCGGCCGCTTCGGGATAAAGCCGCTCGAGGTCGTCCATGGTCACCGGCGATTCTACCGGGTAAGGCGAATGGTCCCCCGGCGCGAAGTACGGCAAACCGGGAAAGCGAATCGCGAGCTCCGAGATCAGTTGGCCCATCTGAAGGCCCCAATCGCCAAGATGCACGTCACTACTGATGTTCCAGCCATTGGCGCGGAACAGGCGTTGCAGGCAATCGCCGATAATTGCCGACCGGAGATGCCCGACATGCATCGGTTTGGCGATGTTCGGGCCACCAAAATCGAGCACGGCGGCTTTACCCCGGCCGCTCGCGGGCAGGGCAGAATCGGGCCTGGCCGCAAGCGTTTGAAGCCGGCTTTCCAGAATGGCGTCTTTCAGGCGCAGATTGATGAACCCCGGTCCGGCAATCGTGATCTCCTCAAAGAGGGCGGATTCCGTTAGCCGGGCGCGAATGCGCTCTGCGATCTGGCGCGGGTTACCTTTCGCCTGCTTCGCCGCGGCGAGCGCGCCATTGCACTGGAATTGGGCAAGATCCGGCCGGTCGGACAACTGAATCTGACCCAGTTCAGGCAAAAAACCTTCAGCCGCGAACGCGGCTCCCGCGGTCGCGGAGAGTTCGGACAGAAGTGAGGTCATCGCGCCGCTGCGCGCGGCGCGGGAATCGTCCGCGGAATCCGGTTGTAGGCGAGTTCATCCGGCGTCAATTGGAAGCCCGTGAGAATCTCGTAGTCTGACGGCTCCTTGTCCATCCCGAGCGGAACGGGAAGATTCGATATTGTCTCAGTGTATGTATTTGCCTTGCGGCCAGCCATTTGCGGTTGGGAATTGTACACGTTCTTCACCAGCACATTGTCATCCGCGTCGATAATGGCGACGAAAAACGGCAGTTGAGGATCGCTTGGGGCCGCGGACGGACCACGGGTCGCCCGGACGGCGAAATTCACCGTGACCGTCAGCTTGTTGTCGGCACGGTT
>JANWHR010000170.1 GCA_025450355.1 Micropepsaceae bacterium | reverse complement strand
GCTGCTGGTCACGCTGAACCTCGCGAATGCGGCCAGTTTGCTGTTGTTCATGTTCCTGATCGGGGCGGTGGGTGCGCTGGAATCGCCCGCCTGGCAGGCGATCGTGCCTTTGCTGGTGCCGAAGACCGAGCTTGGAGCAGCAGTCGCGGCCAACAGCGTCGGATTCAATGTCAGCCGTGCCATCGGCCCCGCCTTTGCCGGAATCATCATCGGCGTCCTGGGAATGGCCGCACCCTTTTGGCTCGATGCGGTCAGCAATGCCGGCGTGATCGGCGTGCTCCTGTGGTGGAAACCAGCGCGCAGCCGGACGAAAGCATTGCCGTCCGAGCGCGTTATGGCGGCGATTGGCACAGGATTTCGCTACGCGCGCAACAATCTGCTGCTGCGCGCAACGCTTGGCCGCGCGGCGGCCTTCTTTCTGTTTGCAAGCGCCTATTGGGCGGTGTTGCCATTGATTGCGCGCAAACAGATTGCCGGTGGCCCCGAACTCTACGGGTTGCTGCTGGCGGCAATCGGTGCAGGCGCCGTGGGGGGCGCCTTTGCCCTGCCGGCGCTGAAGCAGAAGTTTGGCGCCGACCGCCTCGTCGCGGCAGCTGCGTTCGGCACAGCGGCCGCCCTTCTGCTGTTTGGGCTGGCGCGGAGCCCGTTCCTGGGAATCATTGCCAGCCTGATCGCAGGCTGCGCGTGGATTGCCGGAGTGGCCTCACTGAACGTCTCCGCACAGCTTTCCTTGCCGGAATGGGTGCGCGGGCGGGGGCTCGCCGTGTACGGCACGGTCTTCTTCGGTACGATGGCGATGGGTAGCGCCGTATGGGGCGAGGTCGCCACGATCGCCGGCTTGCCCCTGACCCTGTTTGTTTCTGCCGCCGGTGCGGTACTGACAATTCCGCTGAGCTGGCGCTGGAAGCTGGTCGCGAATGACACGCTTGACCTTACACCTTCGATGCACTGGCCCGAGCCGGTGGTAACCGGCGAGGTGGAGACCGACGCCGGGCCGGTGATGGTTACGGTCGAGTACAGGATCGATCTGAAGAACCGGAACGCCTTTCTCCGCGCCTTGCGAAAACTGGAACGGGAGCGCAAGCGCGACGGCGCCTATGCGTGGGCGGTATTCCAGGACACCGCAGTGCCCGAGCGCTTCGTCGAGACCTTCTTCGTCGAGTCCTGGCTTGAGCATTTGCGGCAACACCGGCGCGTCACCAATGCCGATCGCATTCTTCAGGAGGTGGTTGAAGGGTATCACACGGGCAAAGAGCCCATCACCACTCACTACGTGACCGCCGAACCGGACCAATCCTAGTCTGCTGCGATTATTCGCGGCGTTCGCGCCGTTCTTCGTCTTTCCGGGGCGGTTCGCGCCGTTCGCCTTCATTGACGCGAGGCGCGGGTTGAAATTCATTGGCGCGTTGTGCGGGTCTGAATTCGTTGCCGCGCGGCGGGGCGAATTCGCGCCCGGCGGGCCTTCCTTGCGCAACAATCCCGTTGTTGTTGAAGCGGCCGGCGGAGCTGGTGGCCATGATCCTCGGCTGTCCATGATTCGATGACGCACGCAGACCGGGGTTGGATCGCGCGGCATTCACGTGCTGATTCTGAAACACGGTGGGCCGGATATGAGGTTCGCGCGCCGTGGCGAGTTCTTCGCCCGTCGGCCGCGCGTTGATACCGCCATTACCGCCGTTGAAGCTGATCCGGTTGATTTGGTTCACGACGACTGTTTTATTGTAAACGTTGGTGATGTTGACGTTCCGGACATTGTTGACCGTCGTATTGTAAAAAAACCGGTCGTGATCCCAATAACCGCCCTCATAGCCATGCCCGAAATAGCCGAAGCCGTAATTGATGCCGCCATAAAAGCCGATGTGGGGACTCCAATAACCGGCGTGCCAAACATAGGCGCCGCCCGCCCAGCCCCACCACGCCGGGGTCCACAACAGGCCAACTCTCGGCGGCAATACCCAGGTGCCGGGGACCCAATAGTAATCTGCGCCGTTCCAGGCCCAATAGCCGGGAACCCACATGTATCCCGGCGCCGGAATCGCCGGCTGCGCGTACACGGGCAATGGCGGCGGCGCGAAACCGGCGGAAATGTTGAGTGCAACCGCAGCCGAAGCGGGTGCCGTCAAACCGGCCATCCCCAGCATCGCCATCACCGCGACTGTCCGGCCAAGAAGTTTTAGCTGTCCCCTGCCCATTCCAATCTCCCGAGCGAGTCCATTTGCGAATTCCGGGTTCGATTCATAGCCGGGGCCAGCTTAACCGCTGATGAACGGTCAAGCCCTGGCTGATGTGCCCCGAATGCCGGGCTACTTCGCGGGATTTGGGAAAACCTGGGCGAAATACTTCTGCAGGGCCGGTTCCTGACCTGCCGGTACGATCGCGCCGACATAGCCATCCGGACGAACCAGCACGCAATCCCCGGCGCTCACATCATAGGCTTCCCGGAAGTTTCCATCCGTATCATGAACATCGCTGTTTGGCCCGATTGCGATGCTGCGGATTCCATCGGGTAAAGACATTTGCTTTGATCCGTCGCCGCCGGTGGCAATCAGGGTCCAATGCGGGCCACGAAAGATCTCAAACAGCCGGATTGCCGATCCGTCAGCCCGGTGGCACGGCGCATCCGGCGCGCGCGCACCTGCCCTCAGCTTTCCCTTTGTGGCGCGGCCGTCAAACGAAAGCGGCGAATTGAAATAACCAAGATCCATCTCATGCGCTTCGCGGCCGCGGCGCATGTCGCCGCGCTGGGCAGCCCGCAGGAACGCGAGCGTAAGCTCCAACACGCTCAGCGCGACCGGCCGCCGTTCCGCTTCATAGCTGTCGAGCAAGCCGTCAGGCGCGCCGCGCAGCACCGCAGCAATCTTCCACCCAACATTGTAGGCATCCTGAATGCTGGTGTTGAGGCCCTGCCCGCCCGTCGGCGGGTGGACATGCGCGGCATCGCCGACCAACAACACTCTCCCGGCGCGGTAGTGATCGGCAACCCGCATATTCATGCCGAAGACGGAAGACCATTGCACCGAATGCACGTGAATATCGCTGCGGCCGCTTCGTTCGGCGATCAGCCGCTGAAGACCCTGGGGCGACACATCCACCTCGGACTGTGCCGGCACGGGAGCCTGAAACTGGAACAACCCGGTTCCGGCCAACGGAAACAGGAGAATCTGCTCAAAGGGCCGGCCGGCATTCCAGCGATGACTGGTCTCTCTGCCGAGGCCGTCGAGCGACACATCGGCAACCAGGCCACGGCCGGGAAGAGTTTCGCCGCCAAAGCCGATGTCCAGCGCCCGCCGCACGAAACTGTGCCCCCCGTCCGCCCCGATCAGGACGCGGGCGTGCACGGTCTCCACGGCGTCGCCAATTTCAACCTTCGCCGAGACCGACTGACGATCCTGCACCAATGCAACCAGTTCGGAGCCGAACTCCACGCGATGGCCCAAACTGGCCAGGCGATCACGCAACACGCCTTCCGTGAGATATTGCGGCAGCATCAGCGGCCGCGCAAAGGGCTCGGCAGGCGTCAGCGGGCGCGTTTCGACGAAGTCCGTATCCTCGTAGTCCGTATCGCGATAATTGCGAAAGGGGGGATAGGGGCCGCCCATCGCCGCCATGCGCTCGAGTACGCCAAGATCGTCAAACACCTCGAGGCTGCGCGGCTGAATCCCCTTGCCCCGCGATCCGCGAAACGGCTCCGCGGCCTGGTCGATCAAACGGAAATTGATTCCGCGCCGCGCCAGATCCACCGCCAGCGTCAATCCGGCGGCGCCCGCGCCACAAATCAGCACATCTGTCGAACTCACGTCACGCATTGGATCAGCCATTTCTTCGAGAATGTCGCAGACGAACGCGTTGTCAATATCGGCATCGCTGATGTCTTTCGAACCTGGCCGCGCGGGACAGAGCTGTCGTTGCCGCGATTCAACTGTCAGAACGTCAGAAGGCGCGGTTTGGCTGGCTTTTTTGCATTTTCAGGTGTCATGGGGCCGTCAGGCGAAGCGTCAGAACGCCCGGTCCGGTGACACGGATGCGAAGGCCTCGGCAAAACGGCCGACCAGATAACCACGGTCGTCGAAATAGGAGGCGGCGCCCGTCGCGGTGACGGTCCGGAAGTGGAGATGCGCGGGACGGACGCCTGCTTCGGCAAGAAGTCTCGCCAACGCGCCGGTCGAGATCGGCTGCCCGGTTTTGCCCCACTGGCTCCAGGGTTTTCCCTTCAGCCCTGCCAACAGACGGGCGAGATCGCAGGAGCGAATGCGGTCGCGGTCAGACAGTGGCATTCCGTCCGGGGCAGAGAGGACAATCTGACCGGCCGCGACCTGCTGCAGGAGTTCATGAATGTCGCTCAACAGCAGGTGCAGGGGAGAGGTTGCCACACCGGCCAGGCTGTGCATCGCCTCGCGTGCGCGGGCTTCCCAATCCGGCCCCGCATTTTTCGCGACCGCCAGCAGCGGCCCCCAATTGTCGTTGCCGTCCGGCCTTCCCGCTTCGGCTTCACGCAAAGCCTCGAGCTGGTCGGCGGCCCAGCGGGCGCATTTGTGGCGCAATTCCTCGAGACCGGGCGCGGCTTCGGCGGTGGTCCCGCATGGCTCACCGTTGCTCAGGCCGCCGGTGCGGATTTCAATGCAACGGCCCCTGAGTGCGGCGGGCGGGCGGCCTTCCACGGTCAGCGCGGCGGCCGTAAACAGGTGCATGGCCTCGATTTGCCGCAGCAAATTGAGTCCGAGGTAATTGTTGCGTTGCCAGCCGTTGCGCAGGATTGCCGCCATTTCGCTGCTGCGCAGCAGCATCGTGCCGTCGCTGATCAAAAGGGTTGGAGAGTAGCCGAGGCTGTCCAGAAGGGCGCGCGGCGACCCGGCGCAGATCGCGAGCGGCCGCGGCGCCAGATGCGACAGGACCCGCAGCAGGCGCGGTTTTTCACCGCCGGGTTCCGGGGAACTGATGACAAGGCGCGGCGTGACCTCAAAGGCCTGCAACACATGCGTGTGCATCACCCACAGGGCGGCGGTCAGCGCCTGCGGTTCCGGGCAACCGGCGTGGCCGCGGATCGCGTCTGCAAGTTCGGGAAGAATGGCCGCACCCGTGACGGGCTCCGGCCAGTCCGGAATGATGGAGAAATCAATTATTTCAGAATGCCGGAACGGCGGATTGCGGCGGCGTTCGCGGGTTGCGTTGCGGGCGAGCGCATCAAAAAATTCCCGCGCCCGGTGCGGCTCGATACCAAAACTGCCGACCAGCTCTTCCAGTTTCGGATTCCAGTGGAGCTGAAGTGCTTCGCCGTCTTCGCCGGCATTCCCGGTTTGGCTGTCGCGGTCCGTGATGAAGTCATCGTCTTCGAGAGCTTCATTCGCCTGCGTAACGAAATCCATCATCGCGGCAAATTGTGTGCGGTCGATGCCGTGTTCGCGCAGCAGTTGCTCGGTGTCAGGCTCAAACAGCGTGTCTTCGTGCGAGTCCATGGGCGCGCGGAATTCCCGCGCGGTTGCGGGTCTGGTCATGGAATTCTCCGATTTTGAGGTCCAGGTGGTGCGCGGGCGGCGGGCGCCGGGCGCTATTTCAATCCTGGAGGAAATGGGTAGTTCCATCCCTGCACATGCGCAACGGAGTGTTTCGCGCGAAACAGGGGCTTGACTCCGGCGCTTTGCTGCGGGGCAATTTGCCGGGGCAAAACTGCACGAGCGTCAGATGAAAGTGAATTAAGTATTGTGTCCCCGGAATTGTTAAGCTGCTTCATAATTCTCAATGTCCGGCAGACGCTAAGCGCACCCTCCCCCAGTTTTTACAAATTTCTACCCATGCAGCGCCAACGCTCGAACGTCCGCACGGTAATGCGCCGTCTGCGAACGAGGTCATGGGACTCACCGCCTGGGGCAGTCCCGAGATGTTACTGGGAAGAGACGTCGCGAGCGGAAACGAATAATCGCCGTTCCAGCTTTCAACGGTAAAGACCAGCCGCAAGGACCGCGCGTAACCGTTGATGGGCAAGCCAGACCAGGGGGAAAACTAGAGAATTCTCATTACTCGCTCTTATTACACTCGCTTCTAGTAATTGAACAGCAGGTTGATGAAGAACGCATTTGTGCCGGTCGGAACGATGTTCTGGATGCCGTTCGGATTACCCGTCGCGAGCGACTGACTGAAGGTTGATATCTGAGCCGACGTCATTGTGAATTGCTGATGGAAATAAGTGAGGTTTTGGTCATCCACTGCAACTTGGAAGTGACTGTTTACGGTGTAGCTGACACCCGCGACGATGCGATAGAAGTCGAGAAGGTCTGTACCCTGCAGCCTCGTGTTAGGCTGAAAATATTGGAACGTGCCGAACAGCGCAAATGGCGAATCGCCGAGCGCCAGGTGTCCAAAGAAATCAAAACCTTGCTGCCGCGTACCCGCTGCCGGGAGAATCCCCTTCACGACCGAGGTGAAACTGGCATATGGATCGGGAGCTGCGACCGTAGCACCGGAAATGGCATCGGCGGGTCCGGCGCCGGAGAACAGGTTTCCGACGGAGAAGCCATTCGATCCAAAGTCGTATTCGGCTGCGACCATGATCCCTCTCGAAGGCGTCTGGTAATGGACGAGAAAAGCCGCCCGATTTATTGAGGTGCTGGGAGAATCGGGACTTGCGGTAGAATAGCCGGCATCATCAAACGCCGTTATCCCAAGGCCGGTTCGGTCTGCCGTGGTCCCAAACGGGTACCAGGTCAGCCGCGCCATGAACTGCTTTTTGTCGTTCGTCTCGATGGCATGGAAGCTTGCGGTATTGAAAACACCGATGTGGTAGTCGAGATACTCAATGCCATTGAAGCTGATCGGGCCGTGAACCGTAACGCCCGTGTACGTTGAACTCAGGCTCAGATAGTTCCACGGCACCAGATTGACGTATCGGTAGCCGTATAGCCCCTCTTCCCAGTCCACCAAAGGGTTCACTGTCTGGCCGGCTGTCAGCTTGTCGCCCTTCAGATTGTCGCTCCAACCGAACAATGTGTTGAAGTCGAGATAGGCGTACTTCAGCCGGAAGGCGAGATTGCCATTCGACGATGACGCAATCGCCGAATTTTTTCCGTTGCCCGCCGCATTGGACACGTCGACCTGTCGATAGATGTTCGGAGTGATGCGAAGCGTGACTTCTTCCAGGGGCGTAAAAAGGAAATTGATGTAGGTTCGGGTAATGTCGAACGAGTTAAAGCCGTTGTTGCCGGGGCCGTCCTGGTTCAGTTGCGTCATGAAGTGGGGACCGAACCCCGTCTTGTTGTAATAGGCCCAATCGCCAAAGAATGTAGCTCCGATCTGAAGCCGTCCGTTTGCCAGTTCGAGGTTTGCGATCCTGCG
>JANWHR010000169.1 GCA_025450355.1 Micropepsaceae bacterium | reverse complement strand
CGTAAAGCGCTTTGCCCTTTTCATTGTACGGAATATCGCCGCCGCCGATGATCTCAAGTCTGGGGCTGTAGCTGACGCTCCACCACACTCCGGAAACGTCATGCGCCCGATTTGCCTGCCCAAAAACCGCGGAAGCCGCGCACAGCGAAACCACAAGCGCAATGGCCGCAGCCGCAGCGCGCCGCGGCGAAACACCATTCATCGCATCCTCCCGCGGGCAGAGCCGGTCGCCGTGGCAATTAACTCCGGGGTCCCGAAGACTGTCAATCCGGGAGCAGACGCCGTGTGTTGCGCCGCGCCTGAAAGAATCAGATCGCAGTTCAGAAATCGGGCAGGTCCGACTTTGGAACCAGCGGCAGAAGCTCCTTCTCCTGATAATTCTCGGTACAGACAAATTCCTGGATCGGCGTTTTCAGCGGCAGGAAGTCCAGCGTGACGGACCATGGTTTTTTGTAAGCGCCCGGATCGTCCACCGTGAAGGTGAGGCGGAGCGTTTTCCCGCCGCGCACCACCTCATCCGCATTGATGGTCGGGTTGTTCGCGTTCGGGTTGGGTCCGCGCATGACCGTGCGCTCGCCGTCCTTCAGAAAGCGATAGCGTTCGACCACATGCAGCGCCTTCGTATGCGGCGTGCCAAACAATCCCATCGATCCCGACGCCGGATTGGCCGCGATCCCCACGGTGTCGACGACCAGTTCATCACCTTCAAAATGCCCGACTGAATCGCCATACCAGCTCGGCGCGATATGTTCCGGATGCCGGCGGTTCAGGTAAATGGTCCGGCCCTGCTCCTGCTCCCCGCCGAACAACATCGTGATTTCAGCCGGCGTCTGCAGGATTTGCACCCGCGTTTCGCCAAACACGTAGGGAATGCCTTCGGGGTAACACAGCGAATGCGCGGTCGCGATTGCGCGCCCGCTGGCGCTCACCATGTCGTCGCGGTCCAGCGCCTCGACGACCCAGGGCATGAGATATTCATTGTGGTAGCCATCCGCGACCTTTCCGCCCTTCAGATACGGTTTGGGATAGTTGTAGGTGTATTTGCCCCAGACGCCGTTGAAATCGGGCGGGCTGTTCCCGGCATTCGCGGGCGCAATCGCCAGCGCCACGCATAGGGCCGGCGCAGAAAGAATCCCGGCAATTTTGGCGAGCAACCGGTTCATGGGCCTTTCCCGGCAAATGCGTCTGGTTCTTACCACGCCGGCGCCGCGCGTGATATTGCGCGGTTTTGCACACCGCGGCGGCGGCAGCCCGACTCGCGGACCTCAGGTTTTAGCCTGCCCGTGGATCGGGTCGATCCAGGCGACGTAGCCCGGATTTTCCACGCCCCTGATGTCAAGGTTGACAACCACCGCCTCATTGTCGCTGCGGATGATGACGCATTCGAGCAGTTCGGTCGTGCTCGCATTGATCTCCTGATGCGGGACGTATGGGGGCACGAAAATAAAATCGCCGGGCCCTGCTTCGGCCATGAATTCCAGTCTTTCACCCCACCGCATTCGCGCCCGGCCCCTGACGACATAGATCACGCTCTCCAGCGCGCCATGATGATGTGCGCCGGTCCTGGCATCGGGACGGATGCTCACCGTGCCCGCCCAGATTTTTTGTGCACCGGCACGAGCGCGATCAATCGCGGCTTTGCGTTCCATGCCGGGTGTCTGGGCCGTATTCGGATCGAGCGATTCGCCCGGAATGATCCGAACTCCGTCATGCTTCCATTTCATCGCGTCGATTGCACCCATTCTCGGCCCATACGCCCTTGATAGAAACGCGCATACTGCGCTTGATTCTTACTGGATCGGTTCGGGGCGGTCGTTCAATTCGATCATCGTGCCCCAGGGATCGGAGATGAAGGCGAGAGCGGCCCCGGTCTGCGCATTCCGGTTGATCGGGCGCTCGATTTTCACGCCGTCGGCCTGCAATTTTTTCATGAATGCGTCGAGGTTCTTCACGTCGAAGCCGATATGGTCGAGCACATGGCCGGAGGTTGGGACTTGCGCCTTGTCCACCTTTGCGAAGCGGAGCTGCACGCCGGGGAGCTCGACAACCGGTGCATTGTTGCGCGTCCAGGCGTGCCCGCCGAATTCCTTCGCGTACCAGGCCTGCATTTTCGGAATTTCCGCCGCGGTCGCTGCAAAATGAATATGCTCATTCCGGATCGGCCAGGGTTGGTTCTTGTCCTCAAGGATTTCGATCCGCAAACCGTCCGGCGTGTCGATATAGGCCTGGTCGAGCCTGCCGGTCGCGCTTGGCTCGATCTGAATGCCGGCAGCCTTCCACTTCGCGAGTGATTCTTGCACGTTCCGGACAGTGAAGCCGACGTGGTTCACCACCGTGCCCACGGTGCCACCCGTTGGAACGTTGCCCTGTCCGCGCGTCAGGAAGATGACGACGCCGGGGAAGAGCACGACCTCGTTCTCGCCTCGCTTGACCACTCTGCCGCCCAGGGTGACGAAGAACTTCTTGTTCACCTCGGCATCTCTGGAGTTGAGATGCCAATGCCCCATGGTCACGCCCATATCGTTGGCAGGGAAGGAAACGGGCTGCGCGCCGGCCGTCGAGGCGGCGATCATGAAGACGAAGGCCAAACCCGCAAGGATTGTTTTCATGGTCATCTCCTAATTTTTCTCAGAAGCCCGGTTCGTCCGGGTCGGGATCAGGCCGATTTTCTGCCCCGAAAGGGTTGACGCTCTGGCTGTCGGCGCAGCGCGATTCGGTTATCGATCCCCGCGCCTTGCGCCACGCTTCACGCCGACGCGAATATATCGGCTGGCACGGCAGCCGGAAAGCGGCTGTGCGAGCCGAGGCCCCGCGGGAACGCATTCGGCCCGAGGTTGTCCCCCATGTCTCAGGAACAATCTGTTACCTATGTCTCCGGATCAGACACGAAAAATTTGGCGCACCCGACAGGATTCGAACCTGTGACCTCTGCCTTCGGAGGGCAGCACTCTATCCAGCTGAGCTACGGGTGCAGCGGGACGCCAAAACCATTACTCCATTCCGTTGCGGGACAAAATCCCGGCGCCGGACTGCCCGACCGGCTGACAAACAAAAGGCCCGGCATAACCGGGCCTTCTGGTGCAACGGAAAACAGCGTCCGCCCTGGCGCGGCGCGAACCTAATTGATGGCGAAGCAGTAGAACTGGCCTGCTCCACCGGTGGCGATCAGACCCGCCTTCGTGCAATCGCGGCTCATATGGGCTGCATTCCAGGACGTATTGTTGCCGCCCTGACGGTCGGAATGGCCGAGCATCGTCCGCGAATTGTTTTGATCCGACGTCCAGTTGTTGCAGGTGACATCCGCGGCGCCCAATGGAAGCGCGCGTCCGTCGGAATCCGAACCGGTCATCATGTCATGCTCGTTCGGCATATCGCCGACGCCATTGATCATCATGCCGTGCTCGTCCAGAGAGGTTGGCTTACGGATGGCGTTGCGGTCGCGCTGATTGTCGCCATGCAGATCGGCAACGTTGGCGGCGATCAGGTCACCCTTGGCATTGTACCAGGGTCCCGGCCCGATCCGGCCACGGGCGTTGACGCCCACCGCCGCCGGCGTGGTCTCGGTGCTGAGATAGGCGTGCCAAGTGTGATTTCCGGCGCCCACGCCCTCGGCGAGCCGCTGGCAGATGGCGTCCGCGCCAGCCAAGCCGCCCAGATTTCCGGTGCCCGGAACTTCCCGGGCGACAAAGAACGTCATTGGGTGCTGCGGTGCCTGGGCCGCGAAAACCGCGGCCGAGCCGAGCAGAGTTACCGTGATGGCAGAAAGAATGATCCGTTTGTTCATGACGTCGCGCCTCCTCCACGCGAAGGTCAGTATGCGCCCTGGTCGTAACGCGAGCCTGACGTTAGCACGGTCTCGGACGCGCGACCATCCGATTCAGGATATATCCAATCAACCCCATAATTCCGGCGGCGACGGATAAAGCAGATCCTTTTCGTAGCGCAGCGCAGGCTGGCGGTCGCGGGCGAGCAGCAGAGGCCCGTCCAGATCGACAAAATCGGCCATTCCGGCGAGCAGGCTGGCGGGGGCCATGGCAAGGGAAGTGGCGACCATGCACCCGACCATCAGGCGCAGACCCATCGCGGAGGCTTCCTGGGCGAGTGCGACGGCCTCCGTCAGGCCGCCAGCCTTGTCGAGCTTGACATTGATATACCCGTAGCGGTTGCGGATGCGGGCGAGGTCGGCCCGGGTGTGGCAGCTTTCATCGGCGCACAGCGGTACCGGGCGGGCGGCGCGCTCAAGCCAGGCGTCGTCGCGCACCTTCAGCGGCTGTTCGATCAGCGCCACCCCCATTTGCGCAAGCTCCGGCGCCATGGAATCGTAATCCTGCGATGTCCAACCCTCATTGGCATCCACAATCAACCGCGCCTCGGGCGCGGCGCGCCGGACTGCTGCAACGCGCGCGAGGTCACCCCCGCCGGCAACTTTCAATTTCAGCAGACGGTAACCGCGGACAGCCGCTTCGGCGGCCGCGCGGCCCATTGCCTCTGGTTCATCGACGCTCAAGGTGAAGGCGGTCGGGACGGGTGTGGGTGGCGGCAAGCCCAGGAGATCAAAGGCGCGCGTTCCGGTCGTTTTGGCCTCAAGGTCGATGAGCGAACAGTCCAGCGCATTGCGTGCGGCGCCCGCCGGTAAAAGATTCTGCAATTCGTGGCGCGTGATGCCGCCTTCGACTGGATTCCGCGCGGATTCGATCTGCGCCAATACGGCTTCGACGGATTCGCCATAGCGGGCATAGGGCACGCATTCGCCGCGTCCGCAAATCCCACCCGAGGAGACGCTTGCCACCACAACCCGAGCTTCGGTCTTCGCACCCCGCGCAATCCGGAAGGCATGTTTCAGCGGCCAGGATTCGGAGATCACAGTAAGGCTGCGGGTCATGGAGGTTCTGCTCGGTCGCTTTCGCGATGTATAGTGTGTCCCTGATCCAGCAGGGGCGTCCAGATGAGACGGTGCACAACCACACGCAGATTTTGGTCCCGCGCAACCTTGGCGACTATGACTATGGCAGGGGCCGCTTCGCTGCCGGCCCTTGCCGCCAACGCGCCGGACCGGACCGACTGGCCCAGCTATAACCGCACGCTCACCTCTGAACGTTTTGTCCCGTTTGACCAGATCAACCGCAACAATGT
>JANWHR010000168.1 GCA_025450355.1 Micropepsaceae bacterium | reverse complement strand
GCGTGATCCCCAGATGCTCGGCAGTGCGCCTTTCGGCTTGCCACCAGCGCGAACCGGCATTCTCTCCCCGCAAATTGATCAGTGTTTTGAAGCCATGCGGCCGTAGAAACGCCTCGTAAAATCCCAGATAGGGTTGGGCGGAACGGGCCAGTTCCGGCGTAACCCAATGCAGATGGTAAAGGCGGTCCAACACATTTGCCATGCGCGGGGCGTAGCCGGAACATGAAGCCGAGGCAAGATTGGCCGGGTTGACTGGACGGCTTGCGCCACTATAGTGCGCCGCTTCCGGCCGGACGCGCGTTTTCGGCCGCAGTCAAATTTCGACCATAGGACAGACTCATGTACGCGGTGATCCGCACCGGCGGCAAACAATATCGGGTTGCACCGGGCGACATTCTTGAGATCGACAAGCTTCCGGGTGATGCCGGAGCGGCAATCTCTTTTTCCGAGGTGCTGGCAACCGAAGGCAAAGTCGGTGCACCTTTGGTGCTGGGCGCCTCGGTCGATGCCGAGATTGTCGCCCAATACCGGGCGGACAAGGTGATCGCGTTCAAGAAAAAGCGCCGGAAGAACACGCATCGCAAACGCGGTCATCGGCAGCAATTGACGCGCGTGAAAATCAATTCCATTTCGGCGGGCTGACGACAGGTAACACATCATGGCTCACAAGAAAGCAGGCGGCTCGTCGCGCAACGGACGCGACTCCCATAGTCAGCGCCTCGGTATCCAACGATACGGTGGGGAATTCGTGATTCCCGGAAATATCCTGGTGCGGCAGCGTGGCACGAAGGTGCATGCCGGCGCCAATGTTGCCATGGGCAAGGACCACACGCTGTTCGCAAAAACCGGTGGCCGGGTCGAGTACCGGCAGGGACTCAAGCGTCGCACCTATGTGTCGGTCGTCCCGGTGCCGGCAGCGGCGGAATAGGCAGTCAATACCTGGCTGCCACATGGCGGCCCATTGCGAAGGGAGATGGCCCGCCATCTCCCTTTTTCATTATTCGCCGAACGGCGGACCAGCAGTTCAAAAATGCTAATGTGGTGTTATGCAGTTTCTTGATCAGGCGAAGGTGTATATCCGCTCGGGTAAGGGTGGCGACGGCTGCGTGTCTTTCCGCCGCGAAAAATTCATCGAATTTGGCGGACCGAATGGTGGAGACGGCGGACGCGGTGGTAGCGTTTGGGCCGCAGTTGCGGAAAATCTGAATACGTTAATCGATTACCGGTTTCAGCAGCACATTTCGGCGAAGAACGGCGGCAACGGCATGGGCAAGGAAATGTCGGGTGCGAAGGGCGTTGACGCGATTCTGCGGGTGCCGGCCGGGACGCAAATATACGAAGAGGACAATGAAACCCTGATTGCCGATCTGGACCGGCCGGGCGCGCGCGCACTGCTGCTACAGGGCGGTAACGGGGGGTTCGGCAATGCCCATTTCAAGAGCTCGACCAATCAGGCGCCACGGCGCGCCAATCCCGGACAACCGGCAGAGGAAAAAACCATCTGGTTGCGCTTGAAGCTGATTGCGGATGTTGGACTGATCGGACTGCCGAACGCCGGAAAATCCACCTTTCTTGCGCGTGTTTCGGCGGCGCGCCCGAAAATTGCCGATTACCCGTTCACCACGCTCAACCCGCAGTTGGGCATGGTGCGAACCGCAGGCACGGATTTCGTGGTGGCCGATCTTCCGGGGCTGATCGAGGGTGCTCACGAGGGTGCCGGTCTTGGCACGCGATTTCTTGGCCACGCCGAACGGACCCGCGTCATGGTGCATCTGGTGGATGGTACAAACTCCGAAATCGCGCGCGCCTACAGGACCATCCGAAACGAATTGCGGGACTATGGGCACGGGCTGTCGGACAAGCCCGAAATCGTGGTGCTGAACAAAATTGATGCGGTCGCGAAAGGTGCCGTGAAGCGCAAGATCGCAGCACTCGAGCACGCATCGGGCCAGAAAGTCCTGGCAATGTCCGGCGTCACGGGCGAAGGCGCCGATCCGGTGCTTTACGCGATTGCGCGGATACTGAAGGATTCGCGTCAGGAAACTCGCGAAGAGAGCGTGGGCAGTTGGGCGCCATGATCGATCATCTGCAAAAATCGCGCCGGATCGTGGTCAAGGTCGGCTCGAGTTTGCTGGTCGATTCAGCCGCGGCAAGGGTGAAGCGGGACTGGCTTGCGAGTCTTGCCGCGGACGTCGCCGATCTCCGCAACGAAAACAGGGACATCATCGTCGTCTCATCCGGCGCGATTGCACTGGGGCGCCGCGCGCTGAAGCTCAGAGATGGGCTGTTGCGGCTTGATGAAAGCCAGGCTGCCGCGGCGGTTGGGCAGGTTCGCCTCGCACAGACTTATGTGGATGCCTTTCACGTCCATGGAATCGCCGTGGCCCAAATTCTCCTGACCCTGGAGGATACCGAGGAACGGCGGCGGTATCTGAACGCGCGCGAAACGCTTACAACCCTGCTCTCCCTCGGCGCAGTGCCGGTGATCAATGAGAACGATACGATCGCGACTGCCGAAATCCGCTATGGCGACAATGACCGGCTGGCGGCGCGCGTTTCCTCGATGATGGAGGCCGACATGCTGGTACTGCTGTCGGACATTGATGGTCTGTACACGGCCAATCCGCAGCGCGACGGCTCGGCCCGGCACATCGCCGAAGTGGGCGCGATCACGCCGGAAATCGAGCAGATGGCCGAGGGCCCGGTCTCGGGCAGCAGCAAGGGCGGAATGCAGTCGAAAATTGCGGCCGCAAAGATCGCAACGGCCGCGGGCGTTGCGGTGATCATCACCAATGGCCATCAGCTTCACCCGTTGAAAAGTCCGGGTGACGCGCGGAAAACACTGTTCGTGCCCGGATTGAGCCCCGCGCAGGCGAAGAAGCGGTGGATCGCAGGCAGCCTTTCCGCCTGCGGCACACTGGTCATTGATGCGGGCGCGGAGCGGGCGCTGCGTTCGGGCAAGAGTCTGCTGCCGGCCGGGGTAAAGGCGGTGGGTGGACACTTCCAGCGCGGTGATGCCGTGGTGGTCAGGAGCGAGGATGGGCGCGAACTCGCGCGCGGCCTCGTCGCCTACAACGACGAAGACGCCAAGCGGCTGGCGGGGCGCAGAACCGCCGAAATCGAGGCGCTGCTAGGCTATCGCGGGCGTGATGAAATGATCCACCGCGACGAACTTGCCTTTACCGGGCGGGATGCCGAGCCCGCAGAGCAGGTTTCCGGAGAATACACGCCATGACTGTGGCCGTCGATCTGGGCAAAGCATCGCTGGAACAGACCATGCTCGAGATGGGGCGCCAGGCCAGAGCCGCCGCAAGAGCGTTGCGAGAAGCGGGCGCGGCACAGAAGAATGCGGCGCTTGCCGCTGCCGCCGCAGCAATCCGCCGGAATTCAGGTTCGATCCTTGCCGCAAACATGAACGACGTTCAGGCCGCCCGCGGTCTCTCTGGGGCGGCCATCGATCGTCTCAAACTCGATGCACAGCGGATTGAGTCGATTGCCCTGGCAGTCGAAGCCGTGGAGGGCCTGCCCGACCCGGTCGGGCGTGAACTCGCGCGCTGGAGACGGCCCAACGGTCTCGACATCGCCCGTGTGTCCACTCCGATCGGCGTCGTCGGAATTATCTTCGAGAGCCGCCCAAACGTGACCGCCGATGCGGGCGCTCTATGCCTGAAATCCGGCAACGTCACGATCCTTCGCGGCGGTTCGGAATCGTTCCATTCCTCGCGCGCAATCCACGCGGCCTTGCAGGAGGGGCTGCGTTCCGCCGGCCTGCCCGATGGCGCAATTCAACTCGTCCAGACCAGGGATCGGGAGGCCGTTGGACACATGCTGGCGGGGCTTTCGGGCGCCATCGACATGATCGTCCCGCGTGGCGGGAAAAGTCTCGTCGCCCGCGTTCAGGCGGAGGCGCGGGTCCCCGTCCTCGCTCACCTCGAAGGTGTTTGCCACACTTACGTGCACGAAAAAGCCGATCCCGTGATGGCGCGCGCGATCGTGCTCAACGCAAAAATGCGCCGCACCGGAATCTGCGGCGCGACGGACACGTTGCTGATCGACCGAGCCATCGCGGCGATGCAGCTAAAGCCAATTCTGGATGCGCTGGTGCAGGCCGGATGTGAAATCCGCGGCGATGACGCGGTCCGGCAGCTCTATCCCGCCGCCAGACCGGCCGACGAAGAAGATTGGCGCACGGAATATCTTGAGGCCATCATTGCGGTTCGGCTGGTCGATGGCGTTGAAGAGGCAATCCGGCACATCGAGACCTATGGATCGCAACACACCGATGCGATCATCACCGAAGATCGCGCGGTTGCGGAGCGGTTCATGGCGGGGCTCGATTCGGCGATCGTGATGCACAACGTCTCGACGCAGTTTGCCGATGGCGGAGAATTCGGGATGGGGGCTGAAATCGGCATTGGCACGGGCAAGCTGCACGCGCGCGGACCGGTGGGTGTCGAACAGTTGACGACGTTCAAATATGTCGTGCGCGGTTCCGGCCAAACGCGGCCGTGAGGCGGACGGCCGGCTGGGTACGTCCCCCGCAACCGGTTCTGGCCGGTATGCGCATTGGCCTTCTTGGCGGATCGTTCAATCCACCGCACCGCGGTCATCTCTATGCCAGCGAATTGGCCTTGCGGCAGCTTGCGCTTGACTCGGTGTGGTGGCTGGTCAGTCCGCAAAACCCGCTGAAATCTTCGCGCAGCATGGCCAATTTCGATGAGCGGCTGCACACCGCAGAGCGATTTGTGCGTAACCGCCGTATCCGGGTGAGTGATCTGGAAGACCAACTCGGTACGCGCTTCACGGTTGATACCCTGCAGGCACTGATTCGACGGTTCCCGGAGGTCCGGTTCGTGTGGCTGATGGGGACGGACAATCTTGTCCAGCTTCCGCGATGGCGGCGCTGGCAGACTATTTTTCGTCTCGTACCGATCGCCGTGGCCGGCCGGCCGGGAAGCACCGCGGCCGCCCGAAATTCGCCGGCCGCCCACCGCTTCGCCTTTGCCTGGCGCCCGCCGTCGCGCCGGTTTGCCGAATTGCCGCCGCCGGCATGGACCATGCTTGAAGGCCGGCGCGATCCCACCAGCGCCACTGCGATTCGCTCAGCCTCAAGGCCTGTCGATTCCTGACCGGGGAGTGAGGTTGCGGGACGGCTACGTTCCGTAACTGTTGGCGAAGTTGCGGAATTGCTTGGTCCCACTGTTGATCGAGCATGCCGGTTCGACATCCGTACCCGGACTTTCCGCAAAGCCCATCATAGACGTCGTTCTGGCAGTGCCGGATTCCGCAGATGAAGTGGCCTATGTACCGGTGCTTGAGCGCGCAGGATTCACGCTCCGCATTCGCGAACCGGACTGGTTCGAGCACCGGATGTTCAAGTCATCGCGTTACGAGGCCAATATCCACGTGTTCTCGATTGGCTGCGCCGAGATCGACCGCATGCTGCTGTTTCGTGACTGGTTGAGGCGCGATGAGGCCGATCGCCAATTTTACCGAAACCACGAAGCAGCGCCTGGCGGCACAGAGCTGGCGTTTCCTCGATGACTACGCCGATGCCAAATCTGGCGTCATTTCGGATATTCTGACCAGGGCGGCAGGGGCCATCCGCCACGCGACCGGCTAGGGCTGCATCGCTCGCGCCGGATGCGGCGCTATGGTAATCTGCGAGTCGAGAACTATATCGTTTAGCGAAGGACCGCCGCAGCTGCGCCACGGATTGGGATCAGAGGAGGATTGCCGTCTTGGTGGTGCGAGCCAAAGCGGATGATCTGAAGGAGCCTGACCCTGACCGTCCAGCCCGCCACTGTTCCTGTCCGCAACGTTGCGCATCTCGATCCTGCCCTTCTCACCCGAATCCGGTCCTCGCTCGAGGACGATAAAGCTGAAGACCTTGTCACCATCGATCTTGCCGGGCGCTCCGCGCTCACCGACGCGCTTGTGCTTGCCACGGGCCGTTCCGCGCGCCATGTGACCGCTCTTGCCGAGAATCTGGCGCGGCGGTTGAAAGAGTGGGGCTTCGGGTCCGTGCGGATCGAAGGGTTGCAACAGGGTGATTGGGTGCTGATCGATGCGGGCGACGTGGTGGTGCATGTCTTCCGCGCGGAAGTCCGGGCCTATTACGATCTGGAAGGCATGTGGTCGGTTGATGAATCCGCACAGCGGCACACCGCCGGACGCGCCAGTCACTAGTCCATGCGCCTGACGCTGGCTGCCGCCGGGCGCACGCGCGATGAACCGGAAGCGAAGCTTTTTTCGGGCTACTGGAAGCGCGC
>JANWHR010000167.1 GCA_025450355.1 Micropepsaceae bacterium | reverse complement strand
ATTCAGCACATCGAAGCGGTGGTTCCGCGCATGAATTTCCCGCTGTTAAGCCGGCCGGCCAGCCCGAACGACCGGGCGAGCCTGTTGTGCAATCTGGGTTTTCAATTCGCCTGTGCCGCGTACGCGCCGGGCCTCCTTGATGATCCGGAACGCAAGGGAGCCACTGCGCAACTGCTCGAATTTTCGCGCCGCATCACAGTCACGCCAACCGCGGAATTCGAACAACGCTTCCCGGACCTCAATCGCTGGCCCGCCCGCGTCATCGTGCAGACCACGCGCGGAAGCTTCACCGAAGAGCTTGACCAGATCTCGATGGATTCCACTCAATTGCAAGGTAAATGGGACCGCCTGCTGCGGGGCGCAGACCGCACGGACTTTTTCGCCAATGCCGTCAATCGGCCGCCCGGCACCCATGCTATGCTATGGAACTGGGTCAAGCAGCGCCTCGCCAACGCCGCGCAATCGGGAGCCGCAGTATGAAAATCATCGACTCGCATTTCCACTGGTGGCCGCGCAGCGTGTTCGAACGCTTTTGCCGGCGCAGTGATTATCCGAAGGCGGAGAAAAATGCGCGCGGCGGCTACAATTACGTCGGGCATGAGGGCCGGCCGTCGCTGAATTCCTGGACGGAGTGGTTCGATCTGGACCGGCAACTTGAACATATGGACGGACTCGGCCACGAAGTTGGCGTGGTCTGCTCCATCGGTCCGTTTTCGATCTCCTTTTCCGATCTGCCGCCGGAAGAAGGCCGCGACGCGGCAATGCAGTGGAACGAGGAGATGGCCGCCGCTCAGCGTCGTTATCCCGGACGCGTCTGGGCCAGCGCGGCGGTGCCGTTGACGGACACGCGAATCGCCATTGAGGTCCTGGATCATGCGATCCATCGCCAGAACCTGATGGGCGTGAACATTCCCGGCAGCATCGGTCAGGATACGCGAATCGATGCCGAGCGGCTCGAACCCTTTTACGCGCGCATCGAAGAACATGGCATTCCGCTGTTTCTGCATCCCACCGACGCCGTGTTCGGCGATGATCTGGAGGGCTATGGCGGCGCGCTGCAACTCAGCCTTGGACGCGTCATCGAAGTCAGCGTCGCGGCGTCGCGTCTGATGTTCTCCGGACTGATGGAACGTCACCCGCAGATGAAAGTGGTGATGTCGCATACGGGCGGCGCGCTGCCCTATCAGTCCGGCCGCATGGACAAGAACGGCAAGGCGGCGAAGCTTCCGCGCCCGCCAAGCTATTATATCGCCCGCATGTTCACCGACACCGTCTCGCCGCATTCCATGGGCATGAAATTCGCTATGGACTATTACGGCATGGATCGCGTCATGTACGGCTCGGATTATCCGTGCTGGAATCCCGCCACCGCGCTGTCGCTGATCGAACAGATCGGACTTTCGGACGCGGACAAGGAGCAGCTTTTCAACTCCAATGCCCGGCGCATTCTGGGCTTGCGCGATTCCGCTTCCGCCGCCATGCCGCAGGCCGCTGTCGCGTGATGCTGCGGAAAATCCTGCCCGCGCTGTTGTTGCTACCGCTGCTTGGCGGCGCGGGCGCGGCGCAGAATGCCGGCCCCGACGCCATGGCCCTGGTGCGTGCGGCCGATCTGGCGATTGGCGCAAGCAGGGTCCATTCGATCCATTATGCCGGACAGGACGGCTATGTGACGGTCTATGGCCAGAGCGGCACGTCGGACGTTCAGCATCAGTGGCCGCGCTACAATCTCGACCGCTTCGACCGCGTCATCGATTACGACACCATGTCCATGCGCGAGGAACAGCTCCGCAGCCAGGGCGCGTGGCCGGATGCGGGCGGCGGCGAAAGGCCGATCACGGGCCAGCAGCGTCAGGTGCATTTTTACCGCGACGGTTTTGCCTGGAACGAAAATCCGGACGGTTCGGTCACGGCGGCGCCACAGAATGCGCAGGAACGGATGCTGGAAATCGTCATGACGCCGCATGGGTTCATCCGGGCGGCCGAACAGGCGAAAAATCTGCGGGTCGATACCCACTGGGACAGTTTCAGCACGACGGGAAAGGTTTATGCCGTCACCTTCAAATATCTGGACAAGTTCCCGGTCGCCGGCTGGATCGACGAAAACAACAATGTGGTGAAGGTCACCACCTGGTTCCACAGTCCCATGGTCGGCGATGAATATGTCGAGACGCGCTACGCGCGCTATCGCGACTACAACGGATTCCGCTTCGGGCCGCAGATTCACCAGAGCATCGGCGTGCCGCCCGACCCGAGTTACGACTTCGTCGCTTCAACCGCGGAAATCAATGTCCCCAACGCGGCGGTTCAGGTGCCCGCCACCGTGCGCCAGTTTGGCGGCAGCACGGCGATGGTTCAGACGCGGCAGCTTGCGCCGGGCACGTGGCAGATCGGCGGCAATGGCTACAACAGCGTGGCGCTTGAATTCGCGAATTTTTCCGCGGTTATCGAGGCGCCGCTGGACGAAGCGCGCTCGCAGGCGGTGATTGCCGAAACCCACCGGCTGATTCCGGGCAAGCCGCTGCGTTATGTAGTGAACACGCATCATCACTACGACATCGCGGGCGGTCTGCGCGGCTATGCGGCCGAGGACGTCCTGATCGTCACGCAACAATCCAATTACGACAACTACGAATCCCTGCCGCTGTCGCTGCACAGCATGCAGATCGACCCTGATTCACAGGCCCGGGCGCCGCGGCAGGTGCATTACATCCGCATGGAAGAACACTGGACCATGACGGACGGCCAGCGAAAGCTGGAAGTCTATCATGTGCAGGATCAGGACCATTCCGACGACATGCTGATGGCTTATCTGCCCGCGGAAAAAATCCTGTTCGAAACCGATCTGTTCGAGGCGCCGCCCGCCAGCAAGACTCCTGCCGCAACGCCGCTCAACATGGCCCTGCTCTACAATATGGAACGTGTCCGCATCGCGCCGGAGAAAATCGTCTCCATGCGCACTGGCGAAATTCCCATCGCCGATTTCCTGCGCGTCGCCGGCGTGAAGCGCATCGTCCCCCGCGGCCAGGGCCTGGACGCCCAACTCAACGACATGCGCCCGTAAATTCCGCCGAAGTTTCTACTCTGACCCGACCATCTTTATGGTGGTGGATTGAGCGCAATTAGAGCGGTTTGGATTGAATTGAATCGGTGAGGGATTCACGTCGCGTGTCGAATGGGCGGGTCTCGGAGTGGCAGGTGATTCGGGGGCGTCCATGTCACGAAGCTATTCTGAGGATTTGCGCATCCGGCTGGTCCGGCTTGTACAGAAGGGATCATCTCGGCGTGCGGCAGCGAAGCTGTTCGGAGTAAGCCCGAGCATTGCGGTAAAATGGATGCAGCGCTGGCGCACGCGAAGGAGCGTTGCACCGAGTCCCGTGCGCGGTCATCGACGTCAGGCGTTGGCCGGACATGCCGATTGGCTGATGCGGCTGGTGCGTGAGAAACCTGATATTACACTGGCGGAGATCAGCGCGAAGCTGGCCGAACGCGGGGTACGCGTGAGCCTTTCAACGATCTGGACTTTTTACGATCGTCACGGCTTCAGCTTCAAAAAAAAGCGTTTACGCCAGCGAACAGGACCGGCCCGACGTAGCGGCCGCCCGCGCCCACTGGCAAAACGGTCAAAAGCTGCTTGATCCGGACCGCCTCGTCTTCATCGACGAGACCGGAACCAGCACCAACATGGCCAGGCTCAGAGGCCGCTGCCGGCGCGGCGAACGCCTGGTGGGCAAAGTTCCGCACGGACATTGGAAGATCACAACCTTTGTCGCTGGCCTGAGGTGCAGTGCGCTGACGGCTCCGTTCGTCATAGATCGGCCGATGAACAGCGCAATCTTCAAAGTCTATTTGGAACAGTGCCTGGTTCCGACACTGCGCGCGGGCGATATCGTCGTGATGGACAATCTCTCCTCGCACAAAAGCATTGAGGTACGTCAGATCATTGAAGCTGCCGGAGCAAAACTGCTGTACCTGCCGCCTTACTCCCCAGACCTCAACCCGATCGAGCTGGCCTTCTCAAAACTCAAGGCCCACCTGCGAAAGGCAGCAGAACGGTCGATGCCCGCGCTTTGGGATCGAATCGGGACCATCCTTGACACCTTCTCCGCTGCCGAGTGCCAAAACTTCTTCAGGCATGCCGGTTATGCGTAATCTCAATCCAAAACCGCTCTAGTTTTTGGACGATCGCGCGCCTGCTTATGCCAATGAGGCCTGCTGATCTATCATCCTGGGACGCAGCGCGTTAGCACTGCGTCATCAGGGATCGACCGATCCGCAGCAGACTTCGGAGTAGGTCCCGGATAATCCCTTCGGGATTTCCGGGATGACAGGTTTTTCGAGGAATGGTAAAATGGAAGCTTCACGTTTTCCCCTTCGGTGGTCATTTCGCGCCGGCGTATTCCTTGACCACGGCGTAGAGGAAATCGCGGCCTTCATAGAGCGATTGGACGCGGATGTGCTCGTTCAGGCCGTGTGATCCGTCACCGCCCGGTTCGCGGAACAGGCCGGACAATCCATAGGTCGGAACCCCGGCGGGCGTGAGAAACCGGCCGTCATCGGCGCCATTGACCTGGTACGGGATCAACGGCACGCCCGGCCACATCTTTTCTGCCACCTTTCGCGCCGGGCCGAGGATTTTCTCGGCCAGCGGGGGCGCGGGCGATGGCAGGCCGGGATCGCCGACGGTGTCGATCCTGATCTTCGGATCGCCGATGACTTTGGTCAACGTATCTTCCGTCTGCATCACTGTCTCACCCGGCGCGATATGGCAATCGAGTACAGCGGTTGCACGCCGCGGCAGCGCGCTCTCCGCTTCGCCGGCATTGACCATCACGGCGGCGCAGGTGGTGCGCAGCATCGAGTTCACGCGCGGATCGGTGACCCTGATCCGCGCCGCGGCCTGTGCGTCCGGCGGATTGTTCAGCAGCGCGCGCATGTCGTCCGCTTCCTGTCCCGATTGCAGCTTTGACATCCCGGTCAGATAGGCTTTTGAACTCGCGCTGATGTTCAGCGGAAAATCGAAGGCGGCGATCCGCCCAAGCGCGCGGCTCAATTCGTAGATCGGCGTGTCTCGCGGCGGCCCGGAACTGACGCCGCCGGGACCGGTCACCTGCAGCCGGAAGTGCTGCTGGATTTTCTGGCCTGCCTGCATGGTGATGGCAAGCCGCTTGCCGGTCTTGTCCATAATCCCGCTGCCATTCTCGTTGATCGCGAATTCCGCATCGATCAGCGAACGTTCGTGTTCGACGAGATAGCGCGCACCGTCGAAATCCTCCGGCGTCTCTTCACCGCAGGTCAGCGCGAGCTTGATGTCGCGCCGCGGGCGGTAGCCCTCGCGCCTGTAGCGGACCATGCTGTCGGTAAAGATCGCCGCCATGGCCTTGTCGTCGGCGGCGCCCCGCGCGTAGAAATAGCCGTTCTCTTCGACGAGTTTGAACGGGTCGCGGTCCCAGTCTTCGCGCCGCGCCTCCACCACATCGATATGGGCCAACAGCAGGATGGCTTTCGCCTGCGGGTCCGTTCCATGCAGGATCGCCACCAGATTGCCGCGCTTCGGATGACCGGGCGGCACAACAATGTGAATGTCGCCCTCCGGATAACCTGCCGCTTTCAGCTGCGCCGCCATTGCATTGGCGGCTTTCGTGCAATCGCCCACGGATTGCGTCGTGTTGATTTCCACCAGTTCTTTGTAAAGCGCGCGAAACGCGGCGAGGTCCGGCTTCGGTTCCTGCGCCATTGCGCCGGCCGGCAGGAACGCGAGCGAAGCCGCGATCAGGGGCGAAAATCTCATGCGCTGCTCCAGCACAGGATGTCGCGCCGGATTTGCTCCTTTTACGCAATCGGATCAATAGGCTAACAGGCAGACGGCCTTCCGCCGGCTACCAGTTTTTGACGATGGTGATCCCGAAGATGCGACCGGAATCCGGCTTGAGAACATCATAGGCGGCAACATTTCGCCCGCTGAAGGTCGCGCCATATTCAAACGGCGAGTGAATGCCCATCAGATTCTGGATCACCAGCTGAATGGTCAGATTCTTCAGATATTCATTCGCGGGCTGGTCGCCGGTGTTGTAGCCGAAGGAAAGGTCAATCGTGTACCAGGCCGGTTCGACGTTGCTGTAATTGCTGATCGCGCAGGGCAAGGATCCGCCCCCAACCGTGCCTCCGGTCGAGGTGCACTGGAAATTGACATTGGGCGGCACCTGGAATGGTGCGTAGAAGTGGGACTGGTAATTGAGGAAACCGGTAACGCTGGAGGCGCCGTTGCTCCAGCCGAGGCGCGCCCGGTAAATCATGCGCGGCAGCGTTTCCACACCGTTCTGCGGAATGCCGCCCGCGGCCTGGATGTTCTGGTGGAACATGTCCACCACGGCGCCGCCACTCACAGTCTGCACGAACCGGTGCAGGTAATAGGTGCCCGTAATTCCGGTGTTCCAGGCGCCATAATCGCCGAGATCAAAATCATAGCTCGCGTTCCAGTCCACGCCGTCCACATGCAGGAAGCCCGTGCCAACCGTGCTGCCGTCGCTAATCCAGGCGATGTTCGTCAACTGGCTCGCGCTGATCGGGCTGCTGCGGTCGTTCAGGGCAGCCGAGACCATTTTTTCAAACGGCGCGCAGGCCGTGGGTGTCGCGTTCGCAGCTACCGGGCAACCAAGGTCGCTCGGCAGAATGATGTGGAATCGCTGATTGGGATCGGCGAGCACCTGGGTGGTGGTGGCGTTGAAACCGACCAGTGTTCCATTGATTTTGACGCTGTAAAAGGTGGCCTGCAGATCGAGCCCGCGCAGAAAATCGAATTGCGGCGCGAGTTCGAACCCGATGCTATAGTTGGTGGCTTTTTCCGGTGCGAGGGCCGTTCCGCCTTCGCGTGAGTCGGGCTGACCCGATGCGGCATCGATAAAGCTGCGCAATTCCGGGTGCGGACCGCCGCCCCAAACCAGGCCGCCCGGGCCGATGGGTTGATTGCAGGCGAAACCGGCGGCAACCAGCGCAGCCGCCGCGCTGCCCGCAGGCGCGGCACCCCCGGAGCACGCCAGCGAAATTGTGCCCGGCTGGCCCGTGATATTGAAATCCTGGTTGTTGTCGCTGAGCACCGTGGAATATTCGCCGGCATTGGCGAAGCGGAAGGATGTGCCCCAGGTCCCGCGCACCGTCGCGCCCAGGAGGTCGTCAATCAACCAGGTGAATGCGACTTTCGGATTATCGGTTGCCCCTTGCAGCGTTCCGCCATAGGCGTCGTGGCGGAATGAACCTTCCAGATCAAGTCTGCGCACCAGGGGCAGGTTGAAATTGTCGCCAAAGATCGGGATATCGAGCTGCGTAAACCCGGCCCAGACATGATACGGCTCTGAATCGTCAATTTCGGTCAGCGGTGACCCGGCCGGTGCCGCTTCGTTGTTGGCCGTGAAGCCCAGAATACTGTCGGATTCATAAGTGCCGCCAATGGCCATCTTGATCTGACCGGCGGGAAGATCGAACAGCGGACCATCGAAACGCGCGCCGCGTTCGGAAATCTGCACGGCATCGCCGACATAGCGGAACGCGGAGATGTAACCGATCGTCGCGGGTGAGTTGCACTGGAATTCGATCTGGTCACAGAACAGATTGAGATAGGGCACGCTGGCGGGCTTTGTGATACCGCCGACGGTATTGCCCAAAGCGACATTCACGGCGTTGTCGTTCACCGCATGCTGGAGATATTTGTTCTTCTCATAGCTGCGGGAATAATAGAGCTGTCCGCTCCAGCCGAATGGCAGGTCGAGATTGAGGCCACCCGACCAGCGGTAGGAAATTTCATAGGCCGGTTCATTCGGCGGATATTCATGCGCGAAGTCATAGGAAACCTGAAGATTGCCGGGCGCGTTGGCCGGATAATAGGGATTTGTTGTCGGTACACTGAAGGTCTTGATGTCGTTCGTGATGCCTTGCGCAAAGTCTTCCGTGGTCAGGATGTTGATACGGCGGTTGTTGTAAAATCCGGTCCCAAAGAACGAAATCCCCGGCAACAAACGTTGATCGACGGTGGCGACAAAGGCATTGTGCTGCTGTGCCGCCACTTCCCAGGCCTGCCCGTCGTTCAGCGGGTCAAATTCATTGGTGCCCTTGTTCGCCGCATTGGTGCTGAAGCTTGCCCAGTTCAGCGTGGCGGCGCTGAAGGGCGCCAGCGGCCCAGCACCGTTGTTCAGTGCCGCATTGAAATTGCCCCCCGTCCCCCGCGGCACGGCCCAGCAGTTGGCGCAAACCGTACCCACCCCGCTGGCGCCCGCACCGTTGCTGACGTTTGGCTTGCCGACCCAGATTGTCCCCGGAATCGAGGCGCCAATCGGAATCTCGTTGTCCAGTCCCCAGGGCGTGAAATTGGCTGTGTATTTCGAGTGCGCGGAGCCTTTCACCGGCTCTTCATTGACGAATTCATAGGTCAGTGTGACATCGCCGCCATCCCAGGTCCGGCCCCACAGTTGTGACGCCTGTTCCTGTTGACCACCGCTGTCGGGCTGCTGGTAATGCAGCAGCGTGACCGCACCATCGAAACCGCGCTTGAGGATGACGTTGACGACGCCCGCAATCGCATCCGAACCGTAGGTCGCAGATGCGCCGTCGGCGAGTATGTCCACGCGGTCGAGCGCCAGTGCGGGAATGATGGACGGGTCGATCGAGCACAGTCCGTCGGATTGCGGAGGAAAGCGGATGCCATCGACCATCAGCAGCGAGCGGGGGCCGGTCTGGTCCAGACCACGGATATT
>JANWHR010000166.1 GCA_025450355.1 Micropepsaceae bacterium | reverse complement strand
GCGGAGTACAATCCCGCCGGCGGTTAGAGCATCTTCCGCCGGAGCATGTCTCCTGGCCAATTGAGAAAATCAGTATTGCGTCGGTTGGAAGAGGGACCTTTTTCGGCAGCAGCGAAATTCCGGCGCATCCTCACGTGCGAGTCTGTCCGCGCGGCCAGCGCCGCGCGGATGGATTCCCTTTCCGCGAGCTTCGCTCGCGCCGTGAATGACAAGTGACAACGCGGGAGATTTTCCCAATCTAAAGCGGGCGGGAGATTGTGAGGAGGGACAGGAGCGCGTCCTTGCCGCGGACGTGGCCGGCGTCGAGCGCAAAACCCGCATTCGCCTGCGCGCGCCAGGCGCCAAGCGCAAATCCGTAGCCGCTTTCTACATCGATTTCACGGCCCGACGGCGTCAGCGCCGCCTCAGCCTGCCCCATGATGATGCCCCCGGTTGCCCAATCGCGGCCGATGCCGGTGGCCAGCGTCGCCGTCCCCAGTTCTGCACGCATCGGCTGGCTGACTTCGAACAACAGGACATCGCTGTCGCGCAGGATATCCCGGCCGGAAATTCCAAGCGCAAAACTGCTGGCGACTACGGGACCGGTCGCGGTGATCAGACTGGCCTCCGGATGCGTGTTGCCGGCGACAGCGATGGTTGCGGTTGCTCTTGCTGTCCACGTCGCGCTTAATTTGCCCTCAACGGTCGCCGTCGCCCAGGTTGAAGTTGCCTGGTCCGCGATCTTCAGCGCACCTGATGAGACCGAACCGAAGAAGCCGCCCTGATCAAGGCTGCTCCCGGTATCGACCGATAAATGCCAGCCTGGTGCATCGTGGTCGATGCGCATCGCAACCGTTTCCGAACTGTTGCGGTATGGCAAAGCGACATCCGCCAGGCCCTGCTTCTGGGCTTCGCCAATGCCGAACGACAGATTCGTATCGCCGTCGAGAGGAAATCCGGCAGCAGCAAAGGAGCCAACGGGAGAACCGATCATGGGCAGAAAAGCATAGGTGAGCGAATCGGAAATGAACGGGTCATCGCCATCCGGCATCATGCCCTGGCGAAGCGACATTCCGGTGCCTGCGCTCCAGAAGAAGTCGTCGCCAGAGCCCGACAACCGGAAGGTGCTCTGATGGTCGAACTGTCCAGCCAACCCGCCGGCCGGTCCAAACGGCAGGATATCGTCTTCCGGGTTACGCCGCAGATTCAGCGCGACAAAAGTATTGCGGCCCAGATTTAAGCCCGCGCCCCGCCAGCCGAAGCGCTGCTCCATGACGCCAAACAGATCCGGTACGGTGGGCAATGCCATAACGGCTTTGGACATATCGGTTTCAAAGTCACGGCCAAAGCCGTCCAGGATCATGATTTGCGAGAGCGCCTGACGGAGCGCCGGCGCGTCGCCGAACACCGAACCGAGGACAAGCCCGCTGGAAGTCACCGTTGGTGCGACGCCATTGGCGACCGCCACCGTGGTCGTGCCGATAGGCTGCAACGCCGCATAGACGTTCAACATGCCGTAGCCATAGACCGTGGAATCCCCTAGCGGCGTGGCCGATTGTTCGAGAATCTGGGCGACCTGACGCGCGGTGAGGTTGGGCCAGCGCTGCATGACGATCGCCGCCGCCGCCGAAATCAGCGGGGCTGAAAACGATGTTCCCGAAACGACCGCCAGGCTGCCGTTCCATGGCAGCGTCAGCCCGACGCCGGGTGCGACCATGTAATAGGCGCCGTAAGAGCCCGCCCGGTCGGTGAACGACGCGATCTGATTGTTCTGATCAACCGCGCCGGCAATGATGAACGCGCCCGGGCCGCTGCTGAGAATACCGCGGGTCTGAAGATCGGAAATGATATCGAGATTGGCTTGTGACGGTTGCGCGCCGCCGGCATTTCCTGCCGACGCCACCAGCAGCGCACCGTTTTGCACGGCGGTTGCCGCCGGCGCCAAAACATAGGCTTCGCTCACCTTTGGGGCATTACCCGCCGCAACCACATCGCTGGCTTCATAACCAAACGACGTGTTGATGATCCGTACACCGCGGGAGGTGATGTAGGTCCACGGATCGGATACGTGATAGAGCGTGCCGCTTTGCGTCACGGTCTGGTCATTCACGTCGGAAAAATAATCGACGGCGAGCACCTGGGATTTGTAGGCGAGGCCCTGGACGCCTGTGCCATTGCCGGCGCCCGCTGCCGTGACGGCGACCGCCTGGCCATGCTGATCGCTGGTCGCCGTGGTGCCCGTCTGGGCATTGTACAGCGTGACCATTTGCGGATTTGGCCCGACGCCGCCGGGCGCGAAGCTCACCATGTTCGAGCTGAACACGAAATTGAAATCGACGATCCCGATGGTGACGCCCTGGCCGGTATAACCGAGTGCATAAGCATCGGCGGCGTGCACTGCATCCAGGACGCCAAGCCGCAAATAATCGGCGGTGCGAAAGGAGTTCGGGTCAACAGTAGTCGGCGCCACCACAGGAGTGGTGGAGGCCGGCTGCACAGGAACAGAACTCGCTGCCCCGGACCCATGCCCGCTTGCGCAGCCGATCAACACGAGGGCCGAGCAGCAACAGATCAGCGCGGTAATGCGGCTTCCCAGCCGGAATTTCATGCGCCCCCCGTCCGTTTGATCAATCCTATGTGAGGCAACAACATCACGTCCAGCAGCGAAGGAATATTTAATGCGCTCAAATGGTTGTAGAGTCGTGAAACGGTGGGCCTTGCCCGGCCCGGCCGCGCCGCCTATAAGCCGCGCAGCTGCGGCGCGTACCAACAGGCGCAAAAATGAAAAAAGGCATCCATCCGGATTATCACTTCGTCACGGTCGTTCTGAACGATGGGTCGAATTACCGTACGCGCACGACCTGGGGCGAATCAGGCGGCAAGCTGACGCTCGATATTGATCCCACCACGCATCCGGCCTGGACCGGCGGGCAGCAAAACCTGATCGACCGCGGCGGCCGGCTCACCCGCTTCAACAAGCGGTTTGCGAATTTCGTCAAGAGCTGAATTCGCCGGATTGCATCCGGTTGATGAGACCGGACAACCGGCGGTGCATCTCGGCCGGCGGTAATCCCTTGCTGCCGCCATGTCCGGCGCAAACCCATTCAAACGAATAAGCGAGCAACCGGCGGAGCGATTTTGTCTGCTCCTCCCAGGAGTACCAACAGAAGTCGCGCCACGCCATCAGGTCATCGCGTTCGAAGCTCCAGGCCAGCGAATCGCCCGTGAAAAGGCAGCGTCCCTCGAACAGCCAGGCGACGCTGCCTTTCGTGTGGCCCGGAACAGGTATCGCGAGCATGTCTGGCCTAATCTCGACAGGCGTATCGCCTTCGATCAGGTGATCGGCAAAACGCGCGCGGTCCCGGTCGGCGCGATGAATCCACACCTCTGCTCCGAAATGTGCGGCGTAACGCTGAGCATCGCCGACATCGTCGCGGTGGGTGAGAAGAATCCCCCGCAATCCGCCGCGTTCCGCAATCGCAGCCACAACCTGAGTGGCCCAGCGTGGTGAATCAATCATGAAATTGCCGCTTCTGGCCTCTGCCAGAAACGAATGGGCGCCGGCTGCATGGGCCGCATTGTAACCGAGCCGGTAAACCGCACGGGTCAGCAATTCGGGAAACAGCCCCTCCGGCGCGGGCTCTTTGCTGGCGGTGCGAATGGATGCCGACGGGCACAGCAGGCGGGCGCGCCATGCCATCCGCAGTTCTTCCGCGGTTTGTGGCTGACGGGCGAAGACGGATTGTCCGTCGCGCTCGACGATCAGACCGGGTGCTACGGTGCGCGCCGCCGAGCAATCGGTACAGCTTGTATCGACATACCAGTTGCCGGAAGCGTTGGCGGGATGGCGCTTTTTCATGCGCGTTTGAAGAAAGCGTCCGCGGCGCTTCTGGTCGAGACGCGTGAACGCAAGGCTTCCCTGGTGCGGACGATTTCCGCTTCCAGTGCCGCGATTCGCTTTTCCAGTTCGTGTGCGGATTGCGCGGAGAGATCTTCGCCCAACAAGATGTCGAGCTTCGGTTTTCGTGGCTCCAGTTCGTCAGGATCAACAGCCATCGACGCGCTCCTTTGCTTATGCGCATGATCTTGTCATAACCACGCTGGTGTCGTGGTTTCGAAGTTCGCAGAACTCCCGATACAGGGGCACTTTCGCGAACTTCGAAACCAAAACGACACCAGAATTAACGGATTCCTGGTGTCCTTTCGATTCTGAAATTCGCCCCAACACCGATATAGAGATCAAGCGAATTTCAGTATCGGAACACCAGGCGAGCAAGAAAGCCTTACCATGACAATCCCGAGAACGATGGCCGCGATTGCGGTGGAACGCACGGCGTCAGGGCCGAAGATGCAGGTGAAGGAAATCCTGGTGCCGAACCCGGGCCCGGGCCAGATCCTGATCAGGGTGGCCACGGCGGGAATCAATCGCGCCGATCTGCTTCAGGTGCAGGGTCATCATCCGCCGCCGCCGAGCGCGCCCGATACTCCCGGACTGGAATGCTCCGGCACCGTCGTCGCCGTCGATCAGGCGGTCACCGGCATCCGCGAAGGAGACCAGGTTTGCGCGCTTTTGTCGGGGGGCGGTTATGCCCAGTATGCTGTTGCCTCCGCGCTCTGCACACTACCGGTTCCTTCGGGCGTGACGGTCGAGGACGCCGGCGGTTTGCCTGAAGTATATTTTACGGTCTGGAGCAATGTCTTTGACACCGCGCATCTGCGTCCAGGCGAAACCTTTCTTGTGCACGGCGGCTCCAGCGGCATCGGCACAGCTGCGATCCAGTTGATGCACGCGCGTGGACATCGCGTATTCACGACGGCAGGGACAACGGAGAAGTGCACGGCCTGCGTCCGGTTGGGCGCAACCCACGCAATCAATTATCGGAGTGAGGATTTCGTTGCGCTGGTCAAGGAAGAAACCAATGGCCGCGGGGTGGACGTCATTCTCGACATGGTTGGCGGCGATTACGTGATGCGCAATCTCAACGCGCTGGCACGGGGCGGCCGGGTTGTGAATATTGCCTATCAAAAAGGCACCAAAGTCGAGGTGGATTTCCGGATTGTCCAGGGGCGGTTATTGACTTTGGCCGCCACCGGGCTGCGCGGGCGCCCCGATTCGGAAAAGGCAGTCATCCGCGATCACCTTGCGGGCGAAGTCTGGCCATTGTTCGAAACCGCCCGGCTGAAGCCGGTCACGTGGCGCACGCTGCCCCTGATGCAAGCGGAAGCTGCGCATCAGCTGATGCGGGAAAGCAGCCATACCGGGAAAATTCTGCTCGCGGCCTGATCTTCCGCCTCCGACTGGATCGGCAGATTTTGATTTGCGCGGGTCGCGTTCCCGGCTAAGAAGAACGTCTCCCTCGAAAGGATGGTCTTGAGCGAGGTGGGGTGTGAAAAGCCCCTCACGAAAGGAAGGATTTTATGTCCGACAAACCGCTGATGCCCAAAGCGACCGCCGTCTGGCTGATTGACAACACCTCCCTCAGCTTCGAGCTGTTTGCGGTAGTTTGCGGCAGGCATCCGCGGGACGTGCAAGGCATCGCCGACGAGGCCGGCGCCCCGGGCCTCACGGGCATTGATCCGGTCGCGAGCGG
>JANWHR010000165.1 GCA_025450355.1 Micropepsaceae bacterium | reverse complement strand
GCGCAAGTCGACGTAAAAAGCGCAGAAGCCTCGCTCGCTGCGGTGCGCAACCGGCTGCGGATTTTCGGCAAGACCGATGCGGAAATTGACGCGCTGGAACGACTGACGCAGACACCTGCCATGACGGCCGTATCCGCCGTCTCTGCGCCCATTTCGGGGACGATCGTTCAGCGCAAAGTGGGGCTCGGGCAGTATGTGCAGGCCGGATCGCCCGATCCGGTATTCATGATCGGCGATCTCACAACCGTGTGGCTGGTGGCGAATGTCCGCGAGACAGACGCGCCCATGGTGCATACCGGCGATCCGGTTGAAGTCCATGTGTTGGCCTTTCCCGGCCGCGTGTTCGACGCGCGCATCAGCTATGTCGCGCCCTCGATCGATCCGGCGACGCACCGCCTTGCCGTTCGCGCCGATGTCGCCAATCGCGAAGGCCTGCTCAAACCGCAGATGTTCGCGAATTTCACGATTCTGACCGGCAAGGACTCGACCGCCGTCGGCGTGCCGCAAAATGCGGTTGTCTATGAAGGGGACGGTGCGCGGGTCTGGGTGAATACGCCGGACGGTGCGCTTTCGCTGCGTCAGATCCGAACCGGCCGCAGCCATGGTGGCATGATCGAAGTCGTCAGCGGATTGAATCCCGGCGAGCGCGTGGTTGTCCGGGGTGCGGTGTTCATCGACCGCGCCGCGACGAGTCAGTGACGCGATGCGGTCAGAGCGCAGGAGCGAGTGGAGAGGAGCGAGGAGCGAGCGGGCACCCTCCCGGCTGTGCCGGTTTCCGGGCGAAAATCGCCGCTGGCGATTTTTACGCCCTCCAGCCCCCCGTAAATGGGGGGAGAAATGAACAGGATTGTGGCGGTGGCGCTGAGGCAGCGCGTGCTCGTGGTGGTGGCGCTGGGGCTGCTCGCGATTGCCGGCCTTGCCGCCTTCATCAATTTGAATATCGAAGCCTATCCCGATCCGGTGCCGCCGATGGTGGATGTGGTGACGCAGAATTCCGGGCAGTCTGCGGACGAGATCGAGCGTTACATCACCATCCCGATCGAAATCCAGATGGCCGGCATTCCCAATGTCACGGCAATCCGCACCATTTCATTGTTCGGCCTGGCCGACGTGAACGTCCAGTTCAATTACAATTTCACCTATGACGAAGCGCTGCAACGGGTGATCAACCGGTTGTCGCAATTGCCGCCGCTGCCAGGTGGCGCGGCGCCGACGATCGATCCCGGCAGCCCGATTGGCGAAATCTATCGCTATCGCGTCACCGGACCGCCCGGCTATTCCGTAACCGATCTCAAGACCATCGAGGACTGGATTCTGGAGCGCCGATTCCTGGCGGTTCCCGGCGTGGTTGGCGTGACCGGCTGGGGCGGCCAGACAAAAACCTATGACGTGAACATCGATCAACAGAAACTGGTCGATTATGGCCTGACGGTGCCGCAGGTGCTGCAGGCGCTGAACAACAACAATGTCAATGTTGGCGGGCAGACGGTGAATATCGGGCCGCAAGCCGCAGTGGTGCGCGGAATCGGTCTCATTCGCTCGATGGACGATATCCGCAACACGGTGATCAGCGCGCCGAATTCGACGCCCGTGTTCCTGAAAGATGTCGCGACCATCGAAGTGGGACACCTGCCGCGCCTTGGGATCGCCGGTCAGGACGCGGACGATGACATTGTCCAGGGCATTGTCCTGATGCGTCGCGGGGCAGACAGCAAGCGCACCATTGCGGCCATCAAGGAAGAGGTGGCGAAGATCAACGCATCCCTTCTTCCGCCCGGAGTCCGGATCGAAACGATCTATGACCGAAGCGACCTGATCAACATCACGACGAGTACCGTGCTGCACAACATGATCGCCGGAATCCTGCTGATCTTTTTTGTTCAGTGGTTGTTTCTTGGCGACCTGAGAAGCGCAATCATCGTGGCGACGACGATTCCATTCGCGCTGTTTTTCGCCGTCGTCATCATGGCTCTGCGCGGTGAATCCGCCAATCTGCTGTCCGTTGGAGCGATCGATTTCGGGCTTGTGGTCGATGCGACCGTCATCATGATGGAAAACATCTTCCGGCACCTCGCCGAACCCGCAGCAGCCCGGTTCACCCATGATTCGAATATCCGCCAGCCTGATGCCCCCGGAAGTTTGCCCGGAAAGCTGGCCCTGATTGCCAATTCGGCGTCCCAGGTGAACCGCGCGATCTTCTTCTCCGCCGCGATCATCATCGCCGGTTTCATTCCGTTGTTCACCATGACCGGGATCGAGGGCCACATCTTCGGACCGATGGCGAAAACTTATGCCTATGCGATCGCCGGCGGCCTGATCGCGACGTTCACCGTCACACCGGCGCTGAGCTCGTTCCTGCTGCCGGACCGCGTTGGCGAGACCGAAACCTTCGCGATCCGCACGGTACGGAGGCTCTATCGGAAAATCATCGCATTCGCGATTCCCAACCGCGTCGTCACGCTCGGCTGTGGTGCCGTGATTGCGATCGCGGGTATCGCCGCCCTGCCCCAACTCGGCGCGGAATTCCTGCCCCACCTCGAAGAAGGCAATTTGTGGATCCGCGCGACCATGCCGGTTTCCATTTCGCTGGAAGAAGGCGACCGTTACGTCAACCGCATTCGTGAGATCATCCGCAGCTATCCCGAAGTGGAAACCGTGGTTTCGCAGCATGGGCGGCCGGATGACGGGACGGACGCGACGGGATTCTTCAATGCCGAATTTTTCGTGCCGCTGAAGCCGTTCGACAACTGGCCTGCGGGCATGGACAAGGAAAAGCTGACCAATGACCTGACGAAGCGGTTTACCGCGGCGTTTCCAGGCATCGATTTCAACTTCTCGCAATATATCGAGGACAACGTCGAAGAGGCTGCTTCGGGCGTAAAAGGGGAGAATTCCGTCAAGCTCTACGGCAACGATCTGGCAGCTCTGGAAGCCACGGCGAACAAGATCAAGGACGCCATGAGTACGGTCCCGGGGATCACGGACCTGTCCATTTTCACCTCGCTGGGCCAGCCCACCGTGCAGGTCGATATCGATCGCGCCAAAGCCGCGCGTTACGGGCTTGCGACCGGCGACATCAACGCCACCGTCCAGGCGGCGATCGGCGGTCAGGCCGCAGGCAATCTCTACGAGGACGGCAGTGACCGTAATTTCCCGATCATGGTGCGACTTGCGCCCGAATACCGCGACAGTCTGGATGCGATCCGGCGGATTCGCATTGGCGCGCCCAATCCCAATGGCAGCGGCGTGGTGCAAATCCCGCTGACCGATGTCGCCAATGTGCGGCTGGTGACCGGTGCATCCTTCATCTATCGCGAGGGACAGGAACGCTACATTCCGATCAAGTTCAGCGTGCGCGGACGCGATCTTGGCGGCGCCGTGTCGGAAGCGCAGGCGAGAATCGCCGCACAGGTGCAACTTCCGCCCGGTTATCGTCTGGAATGGGCGGGCGAGTTTGGCGAGTTTCTGGAAGCGTTGCAGCGGTTGGCCGTGATGGTTCCGCTGGGACTGCTGCTCATCGGTATCCTGCTTTATATCAATTTCGGCTCGCTGCGGGATGCGCTACTGGCCGCAAGCGTCATTCCGATGGCCTTGATCGGCGGAATCCTGGCGCTTCTGTTCACCGGAACGGCGTTTTCCGTTTCTGCGGCGATCGGCTTTGTCGCGCTGTTCGGGATCGCCGCCATGGACGGGATCATCGTGCTGTCGTTTTACAACCGCATGATTGATGAGGGCCTGGACCGGGCGGCGGCCATGGTACGGACCTGTTCGACCCAGTTGCGCCCGGTGCTGATGACCTGCGTGGCCGCGGCAGTCGGTTTGTTGCCGGCGGCGATCTCGACCGGGATCGGATCACAGGTGCAAAAGCCGCTGGCGATTGTCGTCGTCGGCGGCATGTTCCTCGCGCCATTCCTGATCCTGATCGTCTTCCCGGTGCTGATCGATGTCTTTTCGCGGCACGGCGCCGTTGCCGAGCGAAGCTTCGCGCGCGCGCAGCCGGCGGAATGAGGCCCGCGGAATTCATGAGGAAGAGAACGGTTTGGATCGCCACGGCGGTCCTGCTGAGCGGCTGCACCGTGGGGCCCGATTTTCACCCACCTGCGCCGCCCATGGTCACCGGCTACACGGCCATGGCGTTGCCCGCGCAGACGGAATCGGCGCCAGTGCCAGGCGGCGAAGCGCAACGCTTTGTTCAGGGCACCGACATTCCCGCCGGCTGGTGGACCATGTTCCATTCGGAGGCCCTGAACGCAGTGGTGCGGGACGCGGTGAGAGCCAATCCGACGCTTTCCGCGGCACAGGCATCCCTGCGCAATGCGATGGAAAATGTCCGGGCGCAAATCGCCCTGTACTATCCACAGGTCACGGCGAATCTTTCGACCTCCGGCAACCGGCAATCGGCGCAACTCGCGCCAGTACTGAACTCGAATGCCCTGCTTTATGGGCTGTATCAGGCGCAACTGAACACGTCCTGGACGGTCGATGTTTTCGGTGGAAACCGGCGTCAGGTGGAGGTTCTGCAGGCACAGGCGGATGCGCAACGCTATCAGCTCGACGCCACCTGGCTGGCGCTGACCGCGAATGTGGTTGCGGCGGCGATCCAGGAAGCGGCGTTGCGCGGGCAGATCGAGGCGGCCAACCAGGTGATCCAGAGCATCAGCGACGCGCTGGCGATCATGCGGCGGCAGATGGAGCTGGGGCAGATCGCCGGCGCCGAGGTGGCCGCCCAGGAAGCCGCCCTGGCACTGGCGAAACAGAGCTTGCCGCCTCTGGAAAAGCAGTTGGCGCAGGAGCGCGATCTGCTCACCGCCCTGAGCGGGCGTCTGCCGGACAACGAACCGGGCGAACGCTTCGATCTGGCTTCGCTGCAATTGCCGCAGGACCTGCCGTTGTCGCTGCCCTCGAAGCTGGTGGAGCAGCGGCCGGACATCAAGGTTGCGGAAGAAAATCTCCACGCCGCCAACGCCGCCATTGGTGTCGCAGAAGCAAACATGTTTCCGCAAATCACGCTAACCGCCGATCTGGGGACGGTTGCGTCCAGAATTGGCGATCTGGTGCAGCCGGAAAGCGCGTTCTGGAGTTTGGGCGGCAATCTGCTCGAGCCTGTGTTCGAAGCCGGACGGTTGCAGCACCTGACTCGCGCGGCGCAGGCGGCCTATGAGCAATCGGCGGCAAGCTATCGCAACACCGTACTGACGGCCTTCCAGAATGTGGCCGACGCGCTGCACGCATTGGAGAGCGATGCGGAATTGCTGAACGCTGCGGTGGCCACGGAAGCGGCCGCGTCCAGAAGTCTGGCCATCGCGCGGCGTCAGCTCGAACTGGGACAGATTCAGTATCTGGGGTTGCTGACGGCGCAGCAGGCGTACCAGCAGGCCCTGATCGGGCGCGTGCAGGCGCAGGCAAGCCGATTGGCCGACAGCGCGGCGCTCTTCCAGGCGCTCGGCGGTGGATGGTGGAACGAACAGGACAGCATTGTGCCTGCCACCGCCTCTGCCACTCCCTAAGCCCCCGCGGATAAAACAGCGAAGCATCCGTCTTTTTTTTCCGCCAACAGAATGTTAAACATGCGTAAGTCATCCACGGAGAGCACCGGCTCTGGTCGCCGGCGTACGGGGGATCAGACAACCTTGGGGAGGGTCTGCATGTACGACATTCGGGTTTTGGCGCGCGGCGGTACGGCGCTGGCGGCTGTTCTGGCCTTGTCGGTGGTGACGGGGTCGGCCTTCGGCGCCGGGGCGGCACCCGACATTTCCGGAACTTACTGGGCCACGGAATATCATCCCAAACTGGTTCTGGTGGGCGGCGGCGCACTGCCGTTGAACGCCGACGGGCAGAAGGCCTATGCCATGAACCAGATGGGGCTGAAGGACGGGTCGATTACGGATGCGGCGCGCAAGTTCTGCGTGCCGGACGGCATTCCACGCGTGATGGCATCGCCCTATCCGTTTGAGATCATCCAGGCGCCGCCTGGACAGGTCACCATGGTGCATGAGCTGAATCACCAGATTCGCGTCATCGCCATGGACAAGCCGCTGCCGACTTACAATGAACTGGTGCCCTATCCCTTCTACCATGGCCATTCGGTCGGACATTTCGAGGGCGATACGCTGGTGGTGCAAACTGCCGGGTTCAACGAAAAGACCTTTCTGGATGCGACCGGCGCGCCGCATGACGACATGCTGGTGACCACGGAGCGGATCCGCAAGATCAGCCCGACGCAGCTGGAGGACGTGGTCACGATCCATGACCCGACCTATTACACAGCCGATTTCAGCACGCGCTTCGTGTACACGCTACGCAACAACGTGCGGCTGGAAGACTATGTCTGCGGCGAGCCGCATCGCGACATCTCCGGGATCAGGGGAATCCCGCAGGC
>JANWHR010000164.1 GCA_025450355.1 Micropepsaceae bacterium | reverse complement strand
TTTCCCATGCGCGGGGTTTTTTGTCATTTGTCACGCCTATATAATGGGTGCCATTCGGCTGACTTGCCTTGATGTAGACGAAATATGTTTTGGGCTTTTGCGTCTCTGGCGGCGCGGACGCGCCGCCACCGGGTGGCCGGGTCTAGCCCGGCCGTGACAGGGCTACTCATATTTCGCATATTGTTTCGGGTCGAAGGCTTCGCGTACGGATTCGCCGATAAACACCACCAGCACCAGCGTCAAAGTGATCGCGCCGAATGGCGCGAGCGTCAGCCACAGCTTGTCGCGGTTATCCGTCTCCAGCGCCTGATCCATCATCTCGCCCCACGAGGGCGTCGGCGCCGGCAGGCCGTAACCCAGATAATCGAGACCGGTCAGCGCAAAAATCGCGGCAACCACCGCAAAGGGCGTGAACGTCACCAACGGCGTCAGGCAATTCGGCAACAGGTGCCGGAACACGATGCGCCAGTGCGAGGCGCCATAGGACTTCGCGGCCAGGCAATATTCCCGCGTCTTCTCCCGATACATTTCGGTGCGCATATAGAAGGTGATGCTGATCCACTGGAAAATCGCCATGATCAGCACCAGCATCCAGAAGGTCGGCGCAAACAGCGCCGCCAGAATGATCACCACATAAAGGAATGGAATCGAGATCAGGACTTCGATGATCCTTTGACTGATCAGATCGAATGGTCCGCCAAGATAGCCCTGAAGGCTGCCGACAATCGTCCCGATGACCTGACCGATGACCGTCAGGAACAGCGCGAAGAAAATCGAGATACGGAATCCGTAGAGCAGCCGGGACGCGACATCCCGGCCGCCGCTGTCCGTGCCAAAATAATGCTCGCGCTTCAGATCGGGGGCGGTCGGCGGCACTTCGCCCAAGCCGGCAAGGGACGGCATGGTTCCCGAACGCGCCAAACCCTGAAGATCGCCCGATGGCGAGCGCTTCCTGTCCTTCAGGATTGTGAAAATCGAACCATTGTATATATCGTCCGCAAGTTCCGTCAGCCGGCCTTCGCGCGCCAGTTTCTCCGCGCCAATACGATCCCCCGCGTTCAGCCGCGCCTGGATATCGGGCAGGATTTCATTGTTCCAGAAGTCGCTCTGATAGGGATCCCATGGGATCAGCGGCATGACGACGTAGTTGTCGCGATCGGGATATCTGGCGTTCAGGGCCGCGAGCTGCTGCGGATTGTTGCCGGTCTTTGCCCGCTCGCGATTGTAGAAAAACCGTTCCACCTGCCACTCGCGCTGCAGACGGAGATATTCCGTCTCAAGATCATTGGCGGTCCAGCCCGGCGGTGGCGCCTGACGGAACGTCGCCATGCTCATGTACTGGAATGTGGGGAAATAGAGATGGCCGTTGTAGCGTACGACCAGCGCCCGGCTCTCGGCGAAAAACGCGGCAAAGATCGAAAGAATGATCGCAACCGTCAGGATGAGGAAAGAGTAATAGCCGCGTTTGATTTTGCGAAAGCGCGCGAATCGCCGTTTGGTAATCGGGTCAAGCGTGATCCACGCCATTGCTTACTCGAACCGGACCCGTGGATCGACCGCGGCAACGGCGAGATCCGAAACCAGATTCCCCAGCATCAAAATGACGCTGGAAATCACCAGAAAACCCATCACCACCGGAAAATCGCGGGTCTGGATCGCTTCGAAGGCAAGCAGCCCGACGCCCTGAATATTGAATACCCGTTCGACCAGCACACTGCCGGTGAGGAAAATTCCGAGCAGGCCGCCAATGCTCGTGGCCATCGGAATGAGCGAATTCCGCAGCGCATGGACGAATACCGCGCGCCGCCAGCTCAGTCCCTTGGCCAACGCGGTCCGCACGTAATCCGCGCTCATGTTCTCCATCAGGCTGTTTTTCATCAGCATCGTCTCGACGGCAAATGCGCCGGCCAGATAGGCGATCAGCGGCAGCACCGAATGCCAGATCACGTCCCCGACCTGCCCAATGAACGGCATGCTTGACGCGTCGGGTGATTCAAAGCCGCCAAGCGGAAATACCCGGTACCGCACCGCCAGCACATTGACCAGGACCGCGCCCAGTGCAAATCCCGGAATCGCATAACCGACGAAAATCAGGATCGAGCTGATATTGTCCACCGCCATCCGGTGCCGGATCGCCTTCGCGATGCCGAGTGGGAACGCGATCGCGTAAGTGAAAAATGCGGTGACTACGCCATAGTAAATCGACACCGGGAGGCGGTCGGCGATCACCGTGAGGACCGGTTCGTTGTACCGGAACGAGTTGCCGAAATTGCCCTGCAGCGTTTTACCAAGCCACTGCACATAGGCGACCGGGAATGGCTTGTCGAAGCCGTAAAAGGCCCGCAACTGCTGCAACTGGTTTTCCGGAATTTCGAGCTGGAACCGGCCACGGGCGGCGGTCTCCCCGGTTGCTCCGCCACCGGCCAATTGCAGCCGCAGTTGATCGATTGGCCCGCCCGGCACGAATTGAGTCAACAGAAAGGTGACCAGGGTGATGCCGATGAAGGTTGGAATCATCAAAAGCAGGCGCCGCACCACGTAATCCCGCAACGCCTCTCCGCGCGATTTCATTCTCAATCACCTCGCCGCGGTCGTATTGGGCGAATTCATCAATTGCACCCCACGATCGAGTTTGCCGGCATAGGCCTGCAAGGCGGCTGCCGTAATCGCGACATAACGGTCCGCATCGTCCCAGCGTTCCTGCTCGATTGCCTCGCGCACGCCGGGCAGCGTTTTGGACGAATAACCGGTATAGGCGCCGGGGGCATAGATCAGGTTCTTGTACCAGGTGCGCCCCGGCAATCCGGTTTCGGGCGCAAGCGTTTCTTCGGTTTCGCGGGTGAGCGCGAACAGTTCGGATGCAGTTTTGGCCGGAAGGCTGGCCGCGTGCGCGGCCAGCGCAGTGTCATACGCCTTCGCACTTTTCTTCAGCCGGTCCACGGCATTTTCCAGCGGTGCAAAATTGAAATGCGGAACCGGTTTCAGTGCATCCGGCATGCCGCTGGTTTTGTTCGGATCATCGGCCAGATGAAAGGCTCCGGTTTGCAGCATCTTTGCCTGCAGTTCGGCTGCGTCGCGTTTTGCATCCGCGAGCTTTTTCACCTCGTTGAGATAATTCCCGACCGTGTCCGCGAAATCGCCATAGCGCTGCGGTGGCGCCGGCTCATCGGCAAAGCGCAGCACCAGACGTCCGGCGGTTTGCGCCAGCGCATGCGAATAGCGCAATCCGGGATCGGCAATCCGCGTGTAATATTCGTCCGTGTCATAGGCCGAGTGATAGACGCCGCCGACGTTAGCCTCGCCGCCATAGGCCAGATTGACCGCCGGCAGCCCGAGATGCTGCAGGAAGGCCGAATAATCCGACCCCGACCCAAGCGGCCCGATCCGAATGTCGCGCGACGGGTCGGCCGCGATTTTCGCGTTCTCTTTGGCCTCTTCACTCGCCCCCGGATTGGTGCCCAACACTTCCAGTTGCGCCCGTTTGCGCGCAAGCATCGATGCGCCGGTCTCGGGGTCTGTGACCTCCGACGCAACCTGATTGATGACGTGCTGCAGCGAATGACTTCCTTCGGCATTCAGGAATCCCCGGCTGGTGCCGTCGGTGTTGATATAAATCAGCCCTTTCTGCTTCAGCTCGTCCGCGTGCTCTTCGGCCCATTCGGTCGAACCGAGCAGCATCGGTTCTTCGGCATCCCAGCTGAGATAAACCAGCGTGCGCTTCGGGCGCCAGCCCTGCTTCACCAATGTGCCGATCGCCCTGGCTTCGGCCAGCAGCGCAACCTGGCCGCTGGTCGGATCTTCGGCGCCAAATACCCAGCCGTCATGGTGATTGCCGCGCATGATCCATTGATCGGGATCGCTGCTGCCCGGGATCATGGCCACAACGTCGTAGATCGGTTTCAGACCCCAGTCCGATTTCACCGCAAGGTGTGCCTTCGCGGCGCCGCCGCCCACGTGATAGGTGATGGGCAATGATCCGCGCCACTGCGGCGGCACGACGCGCCCGTCGAGCGCGGCGAGAAAATGCTGTGCATCGGCATAGGAAACCGGCAGCACCGGAATTTTGAGAATGACAGGTGAATCCTTGATCGCAAGCCGCTGCGCATTTTCCGTGGCGCCAATTCCGGGCGTCAGCGGATCGCCCGGATAAAGCGTCATGTCCGCGACCGACCCACGCTGAATTCCATGCGGTGGCCGCGCCGGGCCTTTGGGATATTCGTCTTCAGCGGAATAACCGTCGTCGCGTGGATCGGAATAGATGATGCACCCGGCCGCGCCGTGCTCCTGCGCCAGTTTCGGTTTCAGTCCGCGCCAGCCGGCGCCATAGCGGGCGATCACGATTTTGCCCTTCACCGAAACGCCCAGGCGCTCCAGCGTGTCGTAATCCTCCTTCATGCCGTAATTCACATACACCAGCGGCGCCGTGACATCGCCGTCACCCTGATAGGCGACATAGGCGGGCAGGGCATTCGCCGTCCGCGCCGAACTCGCATCGCCGGGAATCGGCGGCTCCGTCAGCGTGGCCTTGAACCGGGTGGGTGCGGTCAACTCCAACGTCTCAGAGATCGGCGTCGGATAGAGCACCTGGAAGGTTTCGATATGGGCGTCCCAGCCCCACTGTTTGAACAGGGCCAGCACCATCTCCGCATTGGCCCTGTCGTGTGGCGACCCGACCTGATTCGGCTCCGCGGTCATGGTTTTCATCCAGCCGCTCATTTCATTCGCATCCAGCAGCGCATCGAAACGCCGGCCCAGATCCGGAGTTTCGCCGCGGGTCTCGACGGCACTTTGTGCAGGAATGCGCCCCAGCGCGAACAGCGCCGCGACCAGGGCCGAAGTGGTGAACAGGGTTTTGCGCATGATCTTTCCAGATGTCCGGCAGCCAAATCCAAAAAAAGGCAAATCGGCCGGGGTTGCCCCCCTCGACGGGGCTCGCCCCAATTTTACTGTCCTGGTGGACGATATTTCACGGCTTTGGCCAGAGCATGATCGACTTCGTCCGCGGTCAGCAACTGTGTCGATTTTGTACGGACCATTCCGCTCGCCGAAGCGGCCAATGAGATCGCGGCCCCCGACACGATGTCCGGAACCTCCGCAA
>JANWHR010000163.1 GCA_025450355.1 Micropepsaceae bacterium | reverse complement strand
TGGCCATTCCGGAGCCAGCCATGATGATCGCCCCGGAGGAGACCTCATTAATGGCCATCGAATCGATCCTTTGGCGCACCATTTTCAGTCCCGGAACGCCGAACGGATCGTGATGGTCGCGCAGCATGGCCGCGATGGTTTCGTTGTAGCATTCGGGATGATGCTCGAAGATTTCCGTTGCCGACACCGCCATGGGGGAGTCCAGATACACGGCAATCGAGGGGGGAATTTCATTCTGTTCAATGCCCTCCCGCAGGAAGAACAGCAGTTCCTGCGCGCGTTCCAGCGCAAAGGTCGGAACAACCACATTTCCACCCCGCTGGATGGCCCCGGCGATCACCGACTGAAATTCCTGCACCGTGGCCCGAAAATCGCGATGCAGCCGGTCGCCATAGGTTGTTTCCATGACGACCCATTGCGCTTCCTTCGGTGTTTGGGGCGGGCGCAGCAGCGGGCGCCCCGCATTGCCGATATCGCCGGAGAATAGAATCGTCTGTGTGCTGCCGTTTTCCTGCACTTCCACCAGAATACTGGCCGAGCCCAGAATGTGCCCCGCATCGAAATATGTCGCGCGAATCCCCGGCGCGATCTGCAATGGCGCCTGATATTCCGCCATGCGGCCGAAGCGGCCCAATGCATTCGTCGCATCGATCATTGAATAGAGCGGCGGCTCCGGATTCTTAAGCGCCGATCCGGCGCGCCGCTGCGCCTCCTCGTCATGCAGATGCGCCGCGTCCATGACCACCAGCCGCGCCAGTTCCGCCGTGGCAGCAGTGGTGATGATCTCTCCTTTGAATCCGCGTTTCACCAGCAGCGGCAAACGCCCGCAATGGTCGAGATGGGCATGAGTCAGGAGAACGATGTCGATCTCCTGCGCATCAAAACCGAACGGACACGCATTCTCTTCGTCCAGTTCGCGGCTGCCCTGCAACATGCCGCAATCGATGAGGATTTTTTTGCCACCGGCTTCCAGCAGATGACACGAGCCGGTGACGTCCCGGTCCGCACCGTGAAAGGACAGTTTCATGCGCCGCGCTCCTCCCCGATCAAAAGCGGTTCTCCCTTTTTCTCATACCAACGCAAGATTCCCCGCCAGATGTCGTGCGGAGTTTCGGCATACCAGAACAGCTCGCGGTCTTCGGGATCGATCACGCCCTGTTCGACGAAGAACTCCGGATCGAACGCCCGCCGCCAATATTCCTCGCCAACCAGCACGATCGGGACCGGCGGCAATTTACGCGTTTGCGACAGTGCAAGAATTTCGAACAATTCGTCCATCGTGCCAAAGCCGCCGGGAAACACCACCAGCGCGCGCGCCCGCAGCACGAAATGCAATTTCCTGAGCGCAAAATAATGAAAACGCAGGCACAGCTCCGGCGTGATGTACGGATTGGGATATTGCTCGTGCGGGAGCGAGATGTTCAGCCCGGCGGAACGCGCGCCCGTCTCAAACGCGCCGCGATTGGCAGCCTCCATGATTCCCGGGCCGCCGCCGGTGGTAATGATGATGCGGCCGTCGCGCCCGCGATCGCCATTGCGGCCCACAATGCCGCCGAACTCGCGCGCCAAATCGTAATACCGGCTGGTGTCAACCAGGTTCTGGCAAATCCGGTGATGCTGTTTCAGTTCCGCATTGCCGGGATCGGCCGCAAGCGCCTGCTCCGCCTCATGGAGCGCGCGTTCCGCCGCTGCCCTCTCGCGGATTCTCGTGCCGCCAAACACCACGATCGTATGGGCGATATGATGTTCGCGGAGCAATGTCTCGGCCTTGCGATATTCCAGTTGCAGCCGGATTCCCCTGGTCTCCGGCTGCTGAAGAAAATCCAAATCTTCATCGGCAGGACGATAGCTGGGGCTCGCGATGATTCGTTGCACAACCTCCGGCAATTCCCGTTCCGCCCGCGTCGGCCGTTGTTCGGGAAGCGGACGTTTCCGCTGTGTCGGATGTGGCGGGCTGGGGACCGCGTCTCCACCTGCCCCAGGCTTGTTGCGCGCATCGGCCACGAATCTGCTCCTGCTGTTCCGTCCCTGCTCTTGCAGCAATCGTGGGCATCAGCGCAAGCTGGGCATGGCATTCACCGGGATCATCCTCATGACTGTGCGAAGATTTGCGCTTGCGGCTGCGGTCCTGGCGTTCTCCATGATCCCTGTGCTGGCGCAATCGCCGGCGCCCAGGGCGACCATCGAGACCTCAATGGGCAATATCGTGATTGAACTCGACGCGGAGCACACGCCCGCCACGGTCGCGAATTTTGAACGCTATGCCCGTGAGGGTCATTTCGATGGGACGGTGGTGTATCGGGTCGCGCCCGGTTTTGTCATTCAGGCCGGGTCGAGCGATGCGCAGGGCAATACCAGGGATGTGCACGATCCCATTCCCCTGGAAACGGCGGCTGCCGGCTCGAATCTGCGGGGCACTGTGGCGATGGCCCGCGCCGACGACCCCACCTCCGCAACGGCCGAATTCTTCATCAATCTGGCGGACAACACCGGCCTCGATCATCAACCGGACGACCACGACAACAAAACGGGCTATGCCGTATTCGGCCATGTCGTGGAAGGAATGGATGTGGTGGACAGGATCGCCATGGTCCCCCTCATGGGCGGTGTCGGGCCGTTTCCGGATGCGGCCCCCGCAATGCCGGTGACGATCGTCAAAGTAACGATTCAGTAGTGCCTTGTAAGAAAACAAAGCATCTGACGCGGGGATGCGGAGGCCGCGTCTTTGCCGCGCCGGCGCGCGGCTACCGGATTCCAGCTATCGCAGAGGGATGACACTGAGCTTTGATGCAAATTGCTCAGTGGCGGGTGCGGGAGCGGCGTTGCAATTGGGCCCGCAAATCCTCCAGCGCCCGCAAATATCCGAAATGCCAGTAGGCGCGTTCCACGCTGCCCATCTCTTCCGGATTTGGCTCGAACACCTGATTGTCGCGCAACCAGGCGGTGATCTCGGACAACCGCCGTTCAATACTGGCATCGACAATCGCCCAGTCCTGCGCCGGCCTTTCGCGCGTGCTTTTGTCCCTGGGGCTCATGTCTTCCAAACGTCTTGTTCCCCGGCATGTTCCGCCCTCCGGTGCGCGGCTTCCAAAGCGTGTGAATAACCAGGCCGAGCGTGCCTCATGCGGTCGTGCTCAAGATTTCCGCGGCTCATCGTCCGGATGTGTGGACTGAAGACCAGAATGCGAATCACGGGCCAAACCGCTATCGGAATCGTGCCGCCGCTCACGGCAACGGCACTCTTCAGTTCAGAAACGCAGCTATGCATTCCACGTTACCGGAACGGAGGCCGCGCCGCGCGGCCAGATAAACGAGAACGTAGCAAACTGAAAATGGAGACGACAATGAGTCGCTTGACCGCATTGGCAATGGGAGCGGCGACGGCGCTGTTCCTTGCGGCCCCGGGAGCAATCGCTCCGGCCGCAGCCGCCGAAATGTTCTTCGCCATTGGCGGGCCCACCCCACCGCCAGCGCCGCCCACGATCGTGCAGCCGGCGATGCCGCATCCCGACATGGTTTGGCGGGAAGGCCACTACAACTGGCATGACGGCCACTATGTCTGGATGAAGGGCGAATGGGTTATGCCTCCATATCATGCCGCCAACTGGACGCCCGGACATTGGGTGCTCCGCGACGGACGGAACATCTGGATTGAAGGACACTGGGAAGGCTGATCCCTGTCGAGGGAGAACTGGAACCCGCAGCGCAGCGGCTGCGGGTTCGTTTTTGATCATCCAGCTCAATCGAGCGGCGATGCCATGGTGGTCAGCAATGCGATGTAGGTATTACGCGAATCCAGGCGCGTGTGCTGCACGATAATGGGAACACTCGATTCGATCAGCGATGCGTAAGACGTGTCCTTTGGGATGGGTTCCGGATCCCGGAGGTCGTTGAATCTCAGATGCAGCGTCCGCCGCGCCTGCAACCTTACCCTGTAAGGTCCCGCCGGGTCGCGATTCTCAAAGAAGATGGTGATCATGATGTCGGCATTCTGGTCCGTCAGATTGAGCAGGCATGCGGCTTCATGTGACATCAGCGCGTGATCGGAAGGATCGACACTGGCGCCGGGGATATAGCCCTCCGGTATCGCCCAGCGTGTGCTGCCGTTGGTGTGTTGCATGATGGCCAAACGCACTCCCTGATTTGTCGTTCCTCAGCGGAACCAGTGGCGCCGCGCCGCCATTACCTGAACACCGGCACGGTTCTCCCGCTGACGAGGTGACGCATGCGATCCAACGCTTCCGATGTTCTTGTTCAGACGCTCATCGATTGGGGCGTGAATGTGGTCTTCGGGATTCCCGGGGACGGAATCAATGGTGTGATCGAGGCGCTGCGGAAGCAGCAGGACAAAATCCGCTTCGTACAGACCCGTCACGAGGAAGCAGCCGCTTTCATGGCTTGCGCCTATGCGAAATGGACCGGCCAGCTTTGCGTCTGTATCGCGACTTCCGGTCCCGGCGGCATCCATCTGCTCAACGGGTTGTATGACGCAAAACTGGACGGCCAGCCGGTGCTTGCGATCACCGGGCTGCAATTCCACGACCTCGTCGAAACCATGACGCAGCAGGACGTGGAACTCGACAAGCTGTACATGGATGTCGCGGTGTACAACGCCCGCGTGATGGGCGCGGAGCATGTGGAGAATGTGCTCACGCTTGCCTGTCGCGCCGCGCTGGCGCATCGCGCGGTTGCCCATGTCACCATTCCCGTGGATTTCCAGGACGAAGCGGTTTCACGTGACATCCGGTCGCGCCGCAACATTCCGCACCATGTCTCGGACATCATGTCTTCGGCCCACGGAGCGCCATCTTCGGCGCAGCTGGACCTGGCGGCAGCGATCCTCAACGGGGCAAAGCGTCCGTGCATTCTCGCCGGGCGCGGCGCGCTCGGGATCACCGGATTGTTGACGTCCGTTGCGGACCGGATCGCAGCGCCGGTATGCAAGCCGTTGCTCGGCAAAGCCGCGCTGCCGGACGACAGTCCTTTTACGGCCGGCGGCGTTGGCCTGCTTGGGACGCTTGCGGCGCAGGAGGCGTTGGAAGAATGCGATGCCCTGCTGATTGCGGGCAGCTCCTTCCCTTACATTGAATTCTATCCGAGGCCCGGCGAGGCGCGGGGAATCCAGATCGATCGCGATCCCACCCGCATCGGTCTCCGCTATCCCGTGGAATGCGCCCTGGTCGGCGACACCGGGCCGGTGCTCGCGCAGCTTCTTCCCAGGCTCAGTCCACGGAAGGACCGCAGCTTCCTCGAAAAGATGCAAAAGCGGATGGACGAATGGAACGCCCAGATGGAAGAACAGGGGACCAATCCCGCCAAACCGATGAAGCCGCAGGTTGTCGCCTATGAGCTGAACAAATGCCTGAAGGACAATGCGATCATCGCCACGGATTCCGGTACGATTACCACCTGGGCGGCGCGTTTTCTCCAAATGCGTGGCGACCGCAAATTTTCCTGCTCCGGCAACCTCGCCACCATGGCGTGCGGGCTGCCTTACGCAATCGCCGCGGCGATTGCACATCCCGAACGGCAGGTCATCGCCTTTGTCGGTGACGGCGGGCTGTCGATGCTGCTGGGAGAGCTTGCCACCTGTGTCAAGTATCAGCTCGACGTCAAAATCATTGTCATCAAGAACAATGTCCTTGGCCAGATCAAATGGGAGCAGATGGTGTTCCTGGGCAACCCGGAATATGTCTGCGAACTCCAGCCCATCGATTTCGCGACGGTCGCGCGGGGCTTTGGGATTCCCTCCTTCACCATCGACGATCCGGCGCAATGCCGCAGCCTCATGACCCAGGCCATCGGTATGAAGGGTCCGGTGCTCATCGAAGCGGTCGTCGATCCGCACGAGCCGCCGATGCCGCCGAAAGTTTCCGCACGTCAGGCGGCGAATTTCGCAAAATCTTTGGCCAAAGGTACTCCCCATGCCGGCAAAATCGCGCTTACTATTGCGTCGGACACGGTCAGAGAGATCGTCTGAGCCGGTTTCCGGCCGCACCGAAACCGCGCCGGAGATCGTCCAGGTTCAGACGTCGGTGTACAAGATTCCGACCGATGCACCGGAATCCGATGGCACGCTGGAATGGGACAGCACCACCCTGGTGCTGGCGGAAGTCTCCGCCGGCGGAAAAACCGGATTGGGCTATTCCTATTGCAGTAATGCCGCGGCCGGCATCATCACTGGCAAGCTTGCCCGTCACTTGAAAGGCAAATCGGCATTTTCGATTCCCTCGCTTTGGGAAGCCATGGTTGGCGCGGTGCGCAATGTCGGCTGGCGCGGAGTTGACGCCAATGCGATTTCGGCGGTGGACATCGCATTGTGGGACCTGAAGGCCAAACTGCTCGATGTTCCGCTCTGTGAACTGTTCGGCCGCGCGCAGGACCGGGTCGCGGTCTATGGCAGCGGGGGCTTCACCTCCTATGAGAATTCGCGGCTGGCGGAACAATTGGGCGGCTGGGCGAAGGAGGATGGCTGCCGCTGGGTGAAGATGAAAATCGGCCGCCATCCGGACGATGATCTGAAACGGGTACGGCTTGCATCACGCGCCATCGGCAAAGCGCAGTTGTTTGTGGATGCCAACGGCGCCTATTCGCGCAAGCAGGCGCTTCAGTTCGCGCAAGAGTTTGCGGAGTTCGGCATCGGCTGGTTCGAGGAACCGGTCTCCAGCGACGATCTCGAAGGCTTGCGGCTGCTGCGCGACCGGGCGCCTGCGGTGATGGATATTGCGGCGGGCGAATATGGTTACGAGCACTTTTATTTTCGCCGGATGGTCGAAGCGGGCGCCGTCGATGTGCTGCAGATCGATTGCACGCGCTGTTGCGGCTACACGGGCTTTCTCGCCGCCGCCGCGGTCGCAAACGCCTTCAGTACCCCGATCTCGAGCCATTGCGCACCGGCCATTCATTTGCCGGCTGCCGCAGCCTGCGCCCATCTCAGGCACATGGAATGGTTCCACGATCACGTCCGCATCGAGCACATGCTGTTCGATGGCGCGCCGGAACTGCGCGAAGGCGCGATCGTGCCGAATCTTCAAAGTCCTGGCCATGGCCTCGAGTTCAAGCGCGCCGACGCAGAGAAATTCCGCATCTCGTCATGACCGCCTTGGTCACCCTTGAACATCGCCCGGTCATTCCGGCACAGCATCCTGTTGATACGGAAGCGCTGGTCCAGGCGCTGCGCTCCGCCATTGCGGGCGAGGTGCGCTTTGATGCCCAGGCGCGGGCGTTGTATGCGGCCGATTCCTCCAACTACCGGCAGGTCCCGATCGGCGTGGTCATTCCACGGTCGGTCGATGACGTGGAAAAGACCATCGCGATCTGCCGCCGCTTGGGCGCCCCGGTCACCAACCGCGGAGGCGGCACAAGTCTCGCCGGGCAGTGCTGCAACGTCGCGGTGATCGTGGATTTTTCCAAATATCTGAACCGGATTCTCGAACTGAATGTCGCCGGGCACTATGCCTGGGTCGAACCGGGCTGCGTGCTGGATGACCTGCGCCACGAAGCCGAAAAGTACAATCTGACCTTTGGCCCCGATCCGTCCACGCACAATCACAACACGCTGGGTGGCATGGCGGGCAACAACTCCTGTGGCGTGCACTCCGTCATGGCGGGACGCACCGCGGACAATATCGACGCGCTGGAAGTCCTCACTTACGACGGCGAGAAAATGCTGGTGGAGGAGACTGGTGAAGAAGAATTCCGGCGCATCGTCGCGGAAGGCGGACGAAAAGCGGAAATCTATCGCGCCTTGCGCCAACTGGTTGATGAATATGCGCCACTGATCCGGCGCAAATACCCAAAGATCCCGCGCCGCGTCTCCGGCTACAATCTCGACAACCTCCTGCCGGAGAACGGATTCCACGTCGCGCGCGCGCTGGTGGGGTCGGAAGGCACCTGCGTCACCATTCTGCGCCTGAAATGCCGGCTTGTGCCGAGCCCCAGGGAACGCGTGGTGCTGCTGCTCGGCTATCCGGATGTTTATGACGCGGGCAATGCGGTGGCGCAGATTCGCGCCGCTGGGCCGATCGGTCTGGAAGGCATGGATCGCAAGCTGATCGAAAACCTCAGGCGCAAAAAGCCGGAGGAAAAAGATTCGGAATTGCTGCCGGAAGGAAACGCCTGGTTGATGGCGGAATTTGGTGCGGATACACCGCGAGAGGCTGAGAATCAGGCGCGCGCGCTGATGCGTCATCTCAACCATGCATCGCCACGTCCGGCCATGAAATTGGCCTGCGACGGGCAAACACAGCGTGCATTGTGGAAATTGCGCGGCGCCGGTTTGGGGGTGACGGCGCATGTGCCGCGCATCGGCGCGACGCACGAAGGCTGGGAGGATTCGGCAGTGCCGCCCGAACACATCGGCGAGTATCTGCGCGACTTCCACAGGCTGCTGGCGCGCTATCAATATGATACGGCGCTGTATGGACATTTCGGCGACGGCTGCGTGCATTGCCGGATCAACTTCGATCTTCATTCCGATGAAGGGGTGGCCAAATACCGGCGCTTCATCGACGAGGCCGCCGATCTGGTCCTCTCCTATGGCGGGTCGCTTTCGGGCGAGCATGGCGACGGCCAGTCGCGTGCCGCGCTGCTGGACAAGATGTTCGGCCGCGAACTCGTCCGCGCCTTTCAAATTTTTAAACAGGTCTGGGACCCGGAATGGAAGATGAATCCCGGCAAGGTCGTGCTGGCAAATCTGCCCACGGAGAATCTGCGGGAAGGTCCCAACTATCAACCCTGGCCGCCGCAAACGCGCTTTGCCTTCCCGGATGAGGAGCGCGACTTTGCCCAGGCCGCCAATCGCTGCGTGGGCATTGGCCGCTGCCGCAAGCACCGCGAAGAGGTGATGTGCCCGAGCTATATGGCCACGCGCGAAGAAGCGTACTCCACGCGTGGCCGCGCGCGGCTCCTGTTCGAAATGACGCGCGGTGAGGTGATTCAGGACGGCTGGCGTTCAACCGCTGTCCATAACGCGCTGGAGTTTTGTCTCGCCTGCAAGGCGTGCAAGCACGAATGCCCCGTCAACGTGGACATGGCGGACTACAAGGCCGAGTTCATGCATCAGCACTATCGGGGCCGGATGAGGCCGCGGTCCGCTTACGCCATGGGTCTGATCTGGTGGTGGGCGCGCGCGGCAAACCTCGCGCCTGGTCTTGTCAACGCGCTATCCCATGCGCCGGTATTTTCGGATATCGCAAAATGGCTCGGCGGTTTTGCGCCGCAACGCGAAATCCCGCGTTTTGCCAATCCCACCTTCCGCGGGTGGTTTGGCCGCCTCCAGCGGCCAAAAGGCACGCCGGGGCGGCGTGTGCTGTTGTGGGTGGACACGTTTCACAATCATCTCGATCCCGCGCCGCTGAAGGCCTGTGTCACCGTGCTGGAAAGCGCGGGCTGGGATGTTGAAATCCTGACAAAACCGGTCTGCTGCGGGCGGCCCTTATACGCCTTTGGGATGCTCGAACTTGCCGGCCGCGTATGGCGCAACACGCTCGCGCAATTAAGACCCTATGTCGAACAGAATGTCCCGATCGTGGGCCTTGAGCCCGCCTGCGTGACATCGTTCCGGGACGAATTGCGCCAGATGTTTCCGGATGATGAGCTGGCGAAGGATCTGACCACGCGCGTGCGGCACATCGCGGAATTCCTGCACGAAACCGATTACCGGCCAAGAGAGATGGCGGGACGCGCCTTGTTGCATCTGCACTGCCACCATCGCTCGATTCTCAACCCGCACGCCGAAGAAGAGCTACTGCGCGCGACCGGCATGGATGTCCAGCTTCTGGACACCGGCTGCTGCGGCATGGCGGGCGATTACGGCTTTCGCAAAGAAACCTACGATGTTGCGATGAAGCTGGCGGAGCTGCGGTTCCTTCCTCACATCCGCGAACGCGGTGATGCGGTCGTGGTAACGGATGGCTATTCCTGCCGCGAACAGACCCGCCAATGCCTGGGCTACACACCCTTGTCCTTCCCGGAACTGCTCGTCCGGGGACGCTGAAATGCCCGCTTGGCCGGTACAGGGTGCGGGCTGGCCGCCGGCGGTACAAGGGCGAATACTCATTGGCCGTTTTGTGGATCGGCGGACCAAGGTGATCTAAACTGGCCGCTGCAGCACTTTCGCATGAGGCGCGGCCATGCCGGTCCGATTTACCCTGAATGGCAAATCCGCCGTTTCCGGCGCGCCGCCGGATACCGCCCTTCTATGGGTGATCCGCGAAGAGCTGAAACTGTCCGGAACCAGATTCGGGTGCGGCGCGGGGCTTTGCGGCGCCTGCATGGTGCATGTCGATGGCCGCCGCGCATTTTCCTGCCAGACGGCCGTTTCGCAGGTGGAAGGGCGTTCGGTACCGACCATTGAGGGCTTATCTCCGGACGGGATGCACCCGGTGCAACGCGCCTGGCTGGCCGAACGAGTGCCGCAATGCGGCTACTGCCAGTCGGGGCAGATCATGAGCGCAGCCGCGCTGCTCTCGGAGAACCCGCATCCGACGCGCGAACAGATCGTGGATTACATGAACACGAACATCTGCCGCTGCGGCACCTATCCGCGGATCGTGCGCGCGATCGAACGCGCTGTTCGGGAGGGCTGAGCCATGCCGCAACATTCCGCTTCCTGGTCGCGGCGTCAGGTGATGATCGGCGCCGCCGGATTCAGCTTCGCGCTCGCGCTCGACGGGGTGCAGCCCGCCGCTGCCGCAGCGATCGCAACCGGTGAGAAATCGGCCCGGGCTCTCGACCCATGGGTCAGTATCGCGCCGGATGGGCGCATCTTCATCATGTCGCCGGCCGCCGAAATGGGGCAGGGCTCGATGACATCGCTTCCGCGCATCGTGGCCGAAGAACTCGATGTGGACTGGGACAAAGTGCGGATCGTGCCGGCGCCGCCGATTGATGCACTCTACGCCAATCCCGGTTTCGGGATGCTTTACACGGCGGGCAGCAACGCGGTGACGAGCTATTTCACGCCGTTGCGCAAATTTGGCCGGCAGGTGCGTCAGGTGCTGCTGGAAAACGCCGCGCGCAAATGGGATGTGGCCGTTTCAGAACTGACCACGGAGCCGTCCGTCGTCGTGCACCAGCCATCCGGCCGCCGGTTGAGCTATGGCGAGATCGCCCAATTCGCAGTCGTTCCGGAAAATGCGCCCGAAATCGGCGAACATGATCTCAAACCCGCGAAAGACTTCCGCTACATCGGCACGGATGTGCTGCGCGTTGACTTACCGGGAAAGGTAAACGGAACGGCGGATTACGCCATCAACGTGCAGCTTCCGGGCATGATCTATGGCGCGGTGCTGCGCTCACCCATCGAAGGGGGGCGGCCGGTGCAGGTGAATGACGCGAATGCGCGCGGTGTTGCCGGCGTGCTCGACATCATCAGCCTGCCGTACGGGGTGGGCGTGTTGGCACAAACGGCCTGGGCGGCATTTGCCGCGCACGAACAACTCCGGGGCGCGGTGAAATGGTCCGGCGGCAAAGCGGTGGGATTCGACAGCGACCGCGGCGCCGCGGAATTTGCCGCCGCCGCGCGCGACCTCAAAGCGCCGGCCAGCGTGTGGGACAAGCGTGGCGATGCCGCGGGCGAACTCAAGGGCGCCGCCATGGTGATCGAAGCCGATTACATCAGCGATTACGCCTATCACGCGCAAATGGAGCCGCTGAACGCGGTTGCGTCGGTAGCGCGTAATGGCAAGAGCGCGGAAATCTGGTGCGGCACGCAAAGCCAGACCATGGCGCAGGAAGCCGTCGCCAAAGTCCTTGGCATCGACCGCGCCAAAGTCGCGCTGCACGACAAATTGCTGGGTGGCGCGTTCGGCCGCCGCGGCCACCGCGATGAGGAATTCATCATCGATGCGGTGCTGCTGGCAAAACAGGCCGGAAAGCCGGTCAAGGTGATGTGGACCCGCGAGGACGACGTGCACAATGGCCGCCTGCGTCCGCTTTCGGCCCATCACCTGCGTGCGGGGCTGGACGCGAGCGGGCGTCTGACCGCCTGGCATCAGCGCATCGCGGTGGACCGCGTCCTGCCTTATGCCGACCCGGTGCGCTATGCGGCGGCAAAGGGGCGTGACGGCATTGTCATGCGCGGCGTCGAACTCACCAGCTATGACATTCCGAACGAACTGAGCGAGCAGCTCTATCGCGACACCGGCGTGCGCACCTCGCCGTTGCGGGGTGTCGGCTGGACGGCCAACGTTTTCGCCGCGGAAGGTTTTCTCGACGAGATCGCCGCGAAGCGCGGCATGGACCCGGTGCAGTTCCGCGTTGAACTGCTGAAGAACTTCCCGCGCGGCCGCGGCGTGGTCGCCCGGGTAGCTCAGAAGGCGGACGGGCAATCGCCGCGACAGGACCCCGCGCG
>JANWHR010000162.1 GCA_025450355.1 Micropepsaceae bacterium | reverse complement strand
CGCCTTTCATGTGATCCACTGCCGCCAGCCTGCGCGTCAGTTGCTCGACGTGGAATCGCTTCAGGTGCAGTAATCCGCCTTTGGTCACCGGTGCCGATCCCAAAATCCGGCTTCGTTTATGCTCCCTTCTGTTTAATTGCCCGTTACCGGAACCCCTCGACACGGTTTACAATGCGATTCGCGGAAGGAAAATTGTCACCGTGGCCGGGGTAAGCACCTCTTAACCAATTTACACTAATGTGGTTAACCAGCGCGGGCCGAGGTGGCCAATTTCGCGGGCTAGGGGAAGCAAGATGCGGGTTCTGTTGGTCGAGGACGACAGTGCAGTTGCGCGCAGTATCGAGCTGATGCTGCGCTCGGAAGGCTTCAACATCTATACGACCGATCTCGGCGAGGAAGGCGTGGACCTGGGAAAGCTGTACGATTACGACGTGATCGTGCTTGATCTCCAGCTTCCCGATATGAGCGGATTTGAAGTGCTGAAGAGCCTCCGCACGGCCAAGGTCCGCACCCCGGTTGTCATCCTTTCCGGCAATGCGATCGTCGAAGCCAAAGTGAAAGCGCTGGGTTTCGGCGCCGATGACTACATGACCAAGCCGTTCCACAAGGACGAGCTCGTGGCCCGCATCCAGGCGGTTGTCCGCCGCTCGAAGGGACATTCCCAGTCGATTATCGCGACGGGGCGGCTCACGCTCAATCTCGATGAGAAAACCGTCGAGGCCGGTGGCGTGCGCCTGCATCTGACGGGCAAAGAATACCAGATGCTGGAGCTGCTCTGCCTGCGCAAGGGAACCACCCTGACGAAGGAAATGTTCCTCAACCACCTGTATGGCGGCATGGAAGAACCCGAACTGAAAATTATCGACGTCTTCATCTGCAAACTGCGCAAGAAAATCGCGGATGTGTGCGGCGGACAGAACTATATCGAGACGGTTTGGGGACGTGGATACGTGATGCGCGACCCGGACGAGAAGGTGGTCGCCGCCTGATGGCGCCTTCGCGACGCGCGAACGCCTGGATCAGGCGGCGAGTCCGAGTTTGGTGAATTTTGCCCGGATCGTTTCGGCGTCAAAGGGTTTCAGCAAATAACTGTTGGCGCCAGCCGCACCGGCTTCGGTGATTTGCCGCATATCCCTCTCGGCGATGCAGACCACGATCACCGGCTTCGCGCCGCCCGGCGCGCTCCGCAATGCGGTGATGAACGAGATCGCGCCATTTTCCGGAAGGTCGCCATCGAGCAAGACGACATCCGGCATGGTATTGCGACATAGGCCGAGCGCCGTCTCGTCACTGGCAGCTTCGGTGATGGCGAATCCCAGATCTCCAATGATGAAACCCGCCACCCTGCGAACAGGGGGGCTGTCGTCCAGGATCAGGCAATTGCGGATCGGGTCAGCGGTGTTCATGCTGCCAAAATGCGACAAGAACCTAAAGAAATGCTTTTCTGCCGGTTCACTCCGCCGAAATTCGAATTTCCCCAGCTGCGGTCACCATGGACAGCTTCGCCCCGAGGTTATTCGCGATCCGGGCGGTCAGGTAGGGCTGAATCAAACGGCCGTCCAGGCCCATCGTGGTTTCACCCGCAAGCGCCCGCTCTGTCTCTGGCGTCAGCCGAACCAGGTTCCCTTTGCCCGCGACGGAGAACCGGTACGGGCCTGTGCCGGGTGGCTGTTCGACCGTCAGTGTTCCGCCACGTGGTAAACAATCGGTTGCCACAAGCACGGCATTCATCAGCAGTTTTGCCCAGTCTTTTGGCCAGTTCACGGATTCAATCTTCCAGACCAGTTCGACTTTGCCCCCCTTCAGCAAAGCGGCGATGATCCGGCCAACTTCCGCGACGTCAAGTTCCGCACCTGCCGAACCGGCCGCCCCAAACGCGAGCCGCGCAAACTGCAACCGCGCGGAGGCCTGCTCGGCGCTCGCCCCGACCAGACGCAAAGCATCTGCGCGCATCGTGACGTCGGTTTCGTCGGCCAAAACTTCCAGTCCGTTGACCACGGCACCAACCGGGCTCACAAGATCATGACAGACGCGGGAAACCAGCAGCGCTGCCAAATCAACATCGTCCATAAAAATACCTCTGACCTGCAACATGGCGCCCACGAATCATGGTTTCCAGATTATGACTTTGGACGGGGCCCTGTTAACGACTTCTTAAAGTCGCAACGGAATCCAACCATGACGGAACCCTCGCAATTCAGCTTTGCCCTGGCAGAGGTCGCACAGGAAGCGGGCCGTCTGTTGTTGCGGCACTTCCGGCATCCTGGCGCAATTCGGAAAAAGCCCGACGGTTCGCCCGTGACTTCGGCCGATGAAGAAGCGGAAACATTCATTATCTCGCGTCTTGCGTCTCTTGCGGCCGATGTTCCGGTGATTGCCGAAGAGCAGATGGCGAGGGGCAGCAGCCCCGCTGCTGCGGGACGACGGTTTTTCCTTGTCGATCCGCTCGACGGTACCGAGGAATTCATCGCGGGCCGTAACGAGTTCACGGTCAATATCGCGCTGATTGAGAATGGCGCCCCGGTCTGCGGCACGGTTGTGGCGCCCGCCGCAGGGCGTGCATTTTTCGGTGAGGAGGGCCGCGGCGCCTTCGAATTTGCTCCAGCGCCCCACGGCGCGATCGATCGCAACACGCTTCGTCCCATTCGGGCACGCTCCGTTCCCGAAGCAGGCCCGACAATCCTGGTCAGTCGCACGCATGGAAGAGGCGAAGCGGACAGCTTTGGCGCTGGACCAGGCCCGGTGATCCGCGTTGCGTCATCGTTGAAATTCGCCCTGATTGCGGCAGGGGAGGCGGACATCTATCCACGACGTGGCACGACGATGGAGTGGGACACCGCGGCTGGCCAGGCAGTCCTCGCAGCAGCGGGGGGGCGGACCGAAACCCAAACCGGGGAATTGTTGCGCTATGGCAAAATCGGCGTGGGACTCCGCAACCCGGGATTCATCGCGCGCGGTTTGATTTAGCGATCAAAGCCCTTGCGGTTGGACCAGAACAGCAAAGCCATTAGTCCGCCGCCGACAATCATCGAAAACACCGCGCCAAGAACCAGGGCGATTCGGCCATTCGTGTCCAGAACCGCGTCGGTGAGATTCCATCCCCAGAATGCGAACCAGATCGCAAGGCCCAGCAACACCCCCATGGCTGCAATGGCGACCCAGCCGGCTGGCCCCAGCGGACGCGGCTTGTTTTCGGGTTTGAGGACATCTGGCATGGGCATGTTGTTTCCTTCTGATGGGCTGAAGGCGGTTCTGCGCGCGCATTCTGCCCCGAAAAAGACGAAAACTGCTCGTCCATATTGCCGCAAACACAAGGTTCCGTCAGAGGACGGCAGCTGGGAGAGTTTGAGATGAATATAGGACGGATATTGGGTGCGCTGTTGCTCTGTTTCTCAATTTCAGCGGCGGTCGCAGCCCCAGACAATACACGTGATCCGCGTAGCGATGACACCTTTACGCCGCAGGAAATCATCCAGAAAGGAGCGGATTTCTTTGGTGTCACCACAGAGAGCATGGCCAAAGCCGTCGAGCGGGTGTTCTCGAGATATGGCCAGCCGGATGCCTATATCGCCGGAAACGAAGGCGCGGGCGCATTTATTGTTGGCCTCCGCTACGGCGAAGGCGACCTGTACATGAAGCGGGGATCGCCGTTGAAAGTCTATTGGCAGGGTCCTTCGGCAGGCCTCGATTATGGGGCCAATGCTTCAAAGGTCTTCACGCTGGTGTACAATCTGCGGCAGCCGGACAAAATCTTCACCCGCTTCCCCGGTGTTGAGGGCAGCGCGTATCTGATTGCCGGCATTGGTATCAACTACCAGCAGAGCGGCCGGATAATCCTGGCCCCCATGCGCACCGGAGTCGGGCTGCGCGCAGGCGTCAACGCAGGTTATCTTTCCTATTCGCGCGCGAGGAACTGGATCCCGTTTTAATCGCGGGCCGCTATCTCCAGAAGCGAAGATGCCGGGCGTGGATAATGAAGTGCAATCCGTGCGCCACGCCAAAAATGACCAGCGCCAACAGAACCGTACCGATCAGGCCAATGGTCGAGCCAAACAGGATGGCAAGGCCGTCACGTTCGATCAGCCCCAATCCGATCAGCACCAGTCCTAACGCGGGCAAATTGTGCCCGAACGGAATCGGAAGGGTGGATACGGCGGCCAGCAGAATTGCGACCGCGCCGATAAGCCGCTCGGCGCGAGGCACAGTCACCCAGGCCATGCGTGGACGCAAAAGCGCTTCAAACCAGGACAGCGCAGATGCGAGTTTGGGTGTCAGCGCCTTCAGCCAGTGGGTTCCGATGGTGCGGCGGGCGAGAAATCTCGGAACGATGAGATGTTCTACGCCGAGCATAAGCTGGACCGCGAAGATCAGCGGTGGAATCCCCGTGGGCACGTTTCCGAAGGGAACCGCCGACGGAAGAATGTTTGGCAGGGCGAAAACCGCAATCAGCACGCCAAGGCCACGATCCCCCAAACCCGCTATGATCTCGCCCAGCGTAACGCGGTCGGCGGGAAGATCGCGCGCGAACCGGCGCAGCAGTTCCGAGGTGCGGACGGGCGGCGGCTCGCGCTCGGCTTTTGGGCCGAACGAGCCGTCGAGCTCGGACTGCTGACTCATTGTCATGCAGACTTCGCAGCGCCGGCCGGCGCCGCGACCGAATCCGGTGGTCCCATTTGTGGAAGATAAATCAGCAGCGCGGCAGCCACGTAGATCGAGGAAAAAGTCCCGACGACAATGCCGAACAGAATGGCTGCGGTAAAATCGAACAGCGTTGGTCCGCCAAACAGAAGCAGCGGGATGATGGAAATGGCCGTGGCTCCGCTGGTCAGCACGGTTCGCGAGAGCGTGTTGTTGGTGGAAAGATTGATCAGCTCTTTCAGGGGCATGCGCTTGTAACGGCGGCGGTTTTCCCTGATCCGGTCGAACACCACCACGGTGTCGTTCACCGAATAGCCTGCGAGCGTCAGCAAGGCGGCGACCGAGGACAGTGAGAAATCAAGGTGAACAACGGAATACAGGCCAGTGGTTACGAAAACGTCATGGCCGGTTGCGACAATGGCCGCCACCCCGTACTGCCATTCGAACCGCACCGCGACGTAGACCCCGATCATCATGACGGCGATCACGGTCGCGAGAATACCTGCGTTTTTCAGCTCGTCGGACACTTTTGGCCCAACGACTTCCGTCCGGCGGAAATTGTAGCCGGTTCCCAGCGCGTTTCTGAGTGTGTTCACCACCTGGTTGTCACTGGCGCTGGTATTTGACCTTGGCTGCACGCGGATAAGAACGCAGGAGTTCTGCGGTGTGTCGCACTCGCCACCACCAAAATATTGCAGTTGCGCGTCGGAAAAGCCGAGGCCGTCCACCCGCGTGCGCAGGGCGCCGATATTGATGGTCTGCGGTGACTTCACCTCCAGCAGCACCCCGCCGGTGAAATCGATGCCATAGTTGAGGCCGTGCAGCGCCAGCCAGATGATGGAGATCAGCACCAGCAGCCCGTCCATCGCGAAGGCGTAGTACCGCACACCGACGAAATCGATTTTCGTATGGTCGGGAATAAGCTTCAACAATCGCATGCCGGCCGGGTAACTCCTGATTTGGCGGAGGGGCCAGAGATAGCGGTAAAGGCCGGTGAAGCCAAGCCAAGCCGTTGTGAAATGGCAGGGGAACCGGAAAAGGCCGGGTTGCAGGCCTTATTCCTCGCGATCAAAAAACCTTGTCCCCGGCGATGACGGTACGATGCATGGTACGGACGTCCGGATACTCAAATCCTCCGGTCGCCCGGTGAATCACGCAGCGGTTGTCCCACATTACGAGATCGCCATCGCGCCAGTTGTGCCGATAGACGAATTCAGGCTGCACCTGATGCGCAAAAAGCGCGTCCAGAATGTCGTCCGCGTCCGGTTCCGGCAAACCTTCAATTCCGACTGTGAAGCGCGGCGACAGGTACAGCGCTTTTTCCCCAGTGACCGGATGGGTTCG
>JANWHR010000161.1 GCA_025450355.1 Micropepsaceae bacterium | reverse complement strand
CACGCCCGAAAGCTCCGGGATCCGCGACTCCTGCGCAAAGGCGGAGGTTGCCGTCACCGTCACGGCCAATACCATCAGTACAAGGAGCTTGCGTTCGAAAGGCATCGCGTCATTCCTTTCGGTCATCGTCCCTGATCCCACCCCGGCTCATGACGTCCGTGACAGGGCTCCCATCTTACGACAACCGCTGCAGCCGCGCGACACGGCGGCTTCAGAAATCCGGCCGCTCCGCCGTTGGCAGGGATACGTCCTTTTCCGTTCCGTATTTATGTGGATTTTCCGCGCAAATGCTTTCCTCCCATCCGGTAATCTGGGGGCGGTAAGTCATGGTGGCGGTCCACGGGGTGGTGAAAGCCCCCCGATCCTCAACCGTGAATTCCAGTTGCAAAAGCTTGCCCCGGTAGTTCGGATCGACGGTATCGAGCTGCACCTGGAAGTTCTCTTTTTTGTCCCGTTGCAGTCCGTCTTTCGCCTGGCCGTAATCCAGCAGCCGATAGCGCTCTACCACATGCAGCGCCGGTGTGTGCGGTGTGCCGTACCAGTCGATCATGGCGTAAGGACCGATCCTGATCCCCACCGTGTCGACCACCAGAGTACCGTTCTCGAAATGACCGACGGAATCTCCGTACCAGGACGGTGCCACCGTTGCGGGATGATTCTGGTTCATCCGCACATGGCGCACCTCGTGATCTTCATAATAGAGGAAGGTGATCTCGTCCTTCTGCTGCAGGACCTCAATCGCCGTTGTCGTAAATACGAACGGTATCCCGCCGGGCCAACACTGGTTGCGCGGAGTTGGATAGCTGATTCCGGACAACGAGGTTTCGCCATGCTGCTTCACCACCGCTGCCGCCCAGGGCTGCAGGATCGGGTTGTGGTAGTCGCCGACAAGCTGGCGGTTGTCGCTGGTGATGCCGCGGCGCGACAGGTTCCGCAATGAAGTCGGGCCTGAGGCAAGGGGCTCGAACCCGGTGATGGAGGTGTGCGCCCACGCGCCGGACAGGTCTGGAATTGGCCCGGAGGCTGCCGTTGCGGTTCGCGCCGTCGCCGCCGTCAGTCCAATGACAAACAGCGAACGCGCTCCACGTGCCATCGCCTTTGCGCGCGTCCTCATTTTGCAATCGTCGGATTGACCCAGCCGGACTGCAACAGTTTCTGCGACGGCCGGAAGCTCAGATAATCCACGTGATCGGGAATATCGGCCCAGCCGTGCACCACGCCCGGCGGGATAATCACCACGTCACCCACCTTCACCGGCACCTTCTTCACGCCATAGGCCATGCCGCCGCAGGTGGGGCCGTTTGGTCCATCCTGAGGGTCCTGGTTATTGTGACGGCCGTTCACGATGTAGCCGCCGGTGAACATCGTGCCGCCGCCGGAGATGATGACATAGCCCTCCGTCTGCAAGTCGTGTGTAATGCCGCCTGGCGTTCCGCCCGGCGGGAGTGTCGCCATGCTGCGTCCACAGGGCCGGGCCTGTGCCGTCGCGCCGCCAGCGGCCGCCGGTGCCGGGTTCCTCGTCGAGGCCCGGTGAATAATTCCGAGCGCGAAATTCTCATAACCGAGATCGACAATCTTTGCGTTTTCATCGCGAGTTGCCTTCGACTGCTCCGTCGCGCTGATTTTGTCGATCTCGTCTTTCATGATGTAGGTGGCAGTCGCCGGCGCGGGCTTCCCGGCCGCGAGCGCAGTCAGTGGAATCAATACCGACGCAACAGCCAGAACCGTCACCGTTGTGTCATTCATGGCATCCCTCCTGTGCAGGATCACTGTCAACAAACAGTTGTCATCCACGCAAAGCACAAGTCGCGCCAATCATACGTCCGCAATCGCCCCCGGTAAAATTTCTGTCCTGCAGGTCCGTCTGCCGGTTCCATGGCCGCACCGCAATCGGGATCACCGGCCCGGCCCAGAATGTGCTAAAGGCGGGCGGCATGGGTGCGAAGGTCCACCCCGCAGCGGGTTATCCAGACAATGCTCGTTCCGATGCAGCAGCGCCTCATCGCCGCGCCGGATTTTGAAAAGGCGACATGGGTGATTCTGGATGATGTGATCGCTCTGCACGGCGCAGAATTCGGCTCTCTGCAATTCTCCGCAGGCGGCGAGCTGCTGTTGGTCGCCCAGCGCGGTTTTCAACTTCCTTTCCTGCAGCAATTCAGACGCATCGATCAACACCATGACTGCGTGTGCGGCCGGGTCTTGCGGTTGCGCAGCACCGTTGTCGTCCCGGACGTCGAAAAAGACCCGGAGTTGCTTCCTCTCGTTGCAATCGCGCGCGACGCGGGTTTTCGCGCCGTACAAAGCACGCCGCTGTTACTCCGCGACGATACGCTTGTTGGCGTGGTCTCGACGCATTTTGCGAATGTCCATGCACCGACACCGGTCGAGATGCGGATTTTGGCCGAATACAGCGCCATTGCCGCCCAGTATTTGCATCAGCTTTTGCGTGATGATTTGCTCGCCGAACGCGCGGAAACGATGTGCCGGAAACTCTACCGCCAGAGCGCAAGGAGAACGCACGCCATGCGCCGCAAGAGATAGCCTTGCGCGATCCGTGCAGATTCGCGCCCTATTCGATCGCGAGATGGTAGCGCTCGATCAGTTCGCGATGCGTCAGTCCCGCATGCAGCGTCAGCAGGATCAGGCGTGCGTCCAGTCCAAGCCCGATCCCGACCGCCGCTTCCAGCCGCTTCTCCACGGCTTCCATGCGGCCGGCGTCATTTTTTGCGGCATAGGCCTGCGGGCCCAGCACGCAATAGCCCAACAGTTCTGCCGCGCCGGCCATCGCGCGGAAGTCCGGACGTGCACCGCCATTGGCCTCCTTCAACTGCTTCAATGTGGTGATCTTCACCGCGTCCGGAATGGTGCGTGGATGCACGCCGGCCGCGCGAAGGGCGTCGTCAAAATTCTGCATCTCCTGCGAGCGGCCAAAAATTCCAAACATCTCTTTGTCCCGCGTCAGGAAGAGTAGCCAGTGAAGAGAAAATAGAAGCGGGAGCACACCGAAGCCGTCGCAAGGCCGGTGGGCTCTCGCTTCTCGCTTCTCATTTCCCGCTTCTATTCTTCAATCAGAAATCCGGCCGTTCCGCCCTTGGCAGGGCGACCCACTCATCCTTGTAATGCTCGACCGGATTGTCGGCGCAGACGTCTTCCCTCCACCCGACGGTCAGACGACGGTAGGTGACGACACCCGTCAACGGGGCGGTAAACGCCGTCGGATCTTCCATCGTGACTTCCAGCCGCAATCCCTTCAGGCCCGTATCGTGGGTCATATAGCCATCGGGCGGTCTGCCGCCGACCCTGCCGGCGATTTTCTCAAATCTGTCGAGATCGGCCTTGGCCCGCGCGCCCTCGATCAGGCGATAACGCTCCACCACATGCATGTTCTCGCTCTGCGGCGTGCCAAACCGGTCCGCGGTTGTGTACGCGTCGGCCTTGACCCCCACGGTATCGATGACCAGCACGTCGCCTTGCCAATGGCCGATTGAATCGCCCATCGTCGAAGGCGCCACCTTCGCGGGATGCGTTCCGTTCATGCGAATTTGCCGGACCTGATCGTTGCCGTGATAAATGATGGTCAGGTCTCCGTCCTTTTTCGGCAGAATCTGGAAATCGAACTGTATGGCAAATGTGTAGGGCGGCGCGATCGGGCGGCATTGATCCTCCGAACTCGCAAATCCGCCCGCTTTTGCAAGTTCACCTTTCTCCTTCACGATACCGGCCGCGTATGGTGTCAAAATGGAATTGTGGTAATCGCCGATCAGTTGCCGGTCGTTGGCCGTACCGTTGGGAAGAAGATTTAGATTCCTCAACGGTTGTGGCCCGGATGGCATGGCATCGAAATCCTTCGAATTTCTGCCCCATTGCAAGCCTGTAATGCCGTCATCGGCTGCAAATGCGGGTACCGCGAAGAATGCCGTCGCGAAAATGCTCAACAGCAGCAACCGCGGTTTCACTGCACGTTCCCCAATTCCGATCCGGTTTCGTGGCGCCGGCGCGTAGCCGTCCGCGCCCGACCATAAAGTGCAGCAGACCCCGCGATCAAGACTTGCGCTGACCACCGCGCGTCAGCGCGGGCAAAATAGTCTCATCCCGGACAGGCTGCTGGTGGCGGGGTGGGCCCGGTTTGCACGCGTTGCACCTTCCAGTGCCGCGCACACAGCAGTCCGATCACGCCATTCGGTCCCGCAAGGTGCAACGCGCCGACGGTGATCAGAGTGCTCCGCTCATTCGTCAGCATTTCCTCGATTCCGGGAAGCCATGCCCTGTTGCGGTCATCGAGCACGAGCGCCTGTTCTTTCGGGTCCGACTCCTCCGCCTCCAGCGACGCAAGCTTTGGCAGATCGCCTTGCATCCATGCGGCGAGCGTCGCCTGATATCCGTTGCTGTTTTTGGTCTCGCCGATGAGCATTTTTTCGAGCACGGCAATGTCCGAACCGCCGCCAACGGTGGTCAGTAATTCGAATTGCGATTGCAGCGTTTCGAGATAGCCCAACGGCTTGCTGTGGCCTTTGGCATAAGCGACAAGCGTGGCATCCACGCCGGGGCCGAGCGGCACCGCGCTGCGCGTCCTGATCACTCCGGTTTCCAGCAGGAAAACGGCGACACCGGGGCGCAGATAATCCAGTCTGGCCGGATCGATATGGCTGGCTCTGATGAGCGCGACATAGCTCTTCAGCGCGGGTGGCGACAGCATCTTGTGCAGGGTTTGGCCGCGCGGAAGGTAGCCGTTTTTGTCCAGGAAATAATCGAACTCCGAAGTCGAATAATCGAGGTCCGCCTCAAAGATAAAGCCGTCGGCGCTCCTGATCGCCAGTTCAATGGCCGGCGTTTGCCAGTCAAGGCCGGCCGGCAGCACATGAATCGATCCAAGAATGGTGACCGTGCTTTTGCCGTTCACGACTCTGAACATCGCGGGGCTCAAGGGTGCTGCGCGAACGGCCGGTTCCGTTTTGGCTGGCTTGTGCGGCGCTGCCTTGCTCGCGGCCTGGGCGAATTCCGGGCCCTGTGCCAGCGCCAAAGCGAACGCCAGGCCAGCCAGGTTTCTGAAACCGCGCATTCCGACCCCGCCCCGAAATCAACGGCCTGGTATAAGGGTAACGGCGTTAACGTTGGTTGAAGGAGATTTTCCCCTCGGTTTCGCGGGCGAGATCGCGCCAGTGATGCGCGTATCGCAGATAATTTCTGCGGTCGTCGGGAAAGACAGTCAGGCTGGCGAGCTTCTCGGCTTCCTCGGCCAGGCGCCGGTATTCGGCAGCACGTTCCTGCCGCGTTCCCTGCCGTTCCGCAATCGTCTGCATCACCTGCCGTAGCCCTTAAGTTGGGAGCGGAGATGCTGAGATTAACAGGGCTTAAACCGCACTCGAACGAATTCAGTAAGCTATGGTTAAAACCGGAGGCCTCCGCTATCAATTCGTCAGGCTCGTCCATTCTCCCGGGAGTATCCGATGAAGAAATCTCCTGCCTTCATTTGTGCTGCCACTCTCATCCTGACATCTGTCGCCGCGCATGCCGCGTCCGGTTATCACCTGATCAAAACCATTCCCATCCCGGGAGACTGGACCTGGGACTATATCGGAATGGATCCCGACCACCGGCACGTCCTGGTCTCCCACGGGCCACAGTTGGAAATCCTCAATGCCGACACCTATCGCGTGGACGGCAAGATCGTCGCGCCCGATGCCGATTTTTCCAAACCTGAAACGCTCGCGGCCATGGATGTGCGGGGGGGAGCCGCCGCCGAGGACATTGGCCGCGGCTTTGTCCCCAATTCCCGCGACGGCTCGGTTTCCATTTTTGACCTGAAGACGATGAAGGTCCTCGCCACCGTGAAAGTGGGAGCAAACCCCGACGGCTACCTTTACGATCCGGCGACGCAGCGCGGCTTTACCTTCAGCAACCGCATCAAGGGCGCCGTGGCCCTGGACCTGCGCGACGCCAAAATGGCGGGCGAGGTCGCGCTCGGCAGCAAGCCGGAGGCCGGCGCGGCCGACGGCAAGGGGAATATTTTTGTGAATCTCCAGGAAAAGGATCAGGTCGCCAAAATCGACTCGCGAAAGCTGATGCTCGAAGACACCTGGTCCACCGGGCCGTGCAAGGAGCCGACCAGTATGGCTATCGACGCCGCAAACAACCGCCTGTTCGTCGGCTGTCGCGGCGCTTCGCCAATGCTGGTGGTGATGGATACGACAAACGGCAAGGTCATCACCAATCTGCCGATCGGCATGGGCACGGATGCGGCCGCCTTCGACGCGGAGAAACGGCTCGTCTTCACCTCAAATGGGGAGGGGACGATTTCGGTCATTCAGGAACAATCGCCGGACAAATTTGCGGTGATCGACACCGTGAAAACCGAACCCGGCGCGCGAACCATGGCGCTGGATACCAGGTCGCACAAGCTGTTCCTGATCACTGCGGATCGTACCACCGCGCCTGCCGTCGCCGGTCAGGCCGCTCCCCGGCCGCGACAGGTGCCTGGGACTTTCCGCGTTCTGGTGGTCGGCCCGGAGTAGGCCCTCGGCGGATAGTCCGGCAGTGGTGCCTTCTGCGCCGCCGTGTTAGCCTGAACCAAACGTCCCACTGCTTTGGGCGATGGAACCCGGCGACGTTGCTTATCAGTTGGCGCCGTCCATGGGCCCGGTGCGGCAGACCGCGCGGTTCAAGTCCTATGTCCGTGCCGCGGGCTTCGTCGATTACTGGAAAGCAAACGGCTGGCCCGGCCTCTGCCACCCCACCACCGGCGACGGCTTCGCGTGCAACTGACACGCACAGTGCAAAATTTAACAGGCGCGGGCCGGCGTAAACCATTTCTAAACCAGGAAAGACGATAAGGCGGTGAATTGTGAAAGGGGAAATTCACCATGTACGCCTGGTCTCGAATCGCTTCGGTGGCGCCCATCAGTGAAGAGTCATCTGCGCCGGTGGCGCAGGGCGCGGCCGGAGGTGCGCCAGCGCTGAGCGGCCATGCCGAAGTGCTCACGCCGCTGCGCGGCCTGGGTTCGACGGTGCAGTTTCCATCCGGTGCGGTGATCTTCAAGGAACGTGATCACGCCAGCGCAATCTACCGGGTGGTCTCCGGCGGCGTTGCGCTTTCGCGCAGCGCGGACGGCAGGCGTCGCATCGTCGATTTTCGCTTTGCCGGAGAATTCTTCGGCGCGGTTCACAGGCCGGAATACAGCACGCGCGCCGAGGCGACGTCCGACTGCGTCCTTCTGTCTTATCCGCGCGGCTATATCGATATCATGTTCGAAGAACTGCCGCAGTTCCGCCACACGATTACCCGGCTGCTTGCCGAGCCCGTGCAAACCGGCAGCCGCGTTGCCGAATGCCAGACCGCGCGCGAACGCGTCGTGGACTTTCTCGCATCGCTGTCGGGGCGGATTGCCCGATGGGATGAAACGAATCTGCCGCTTTCCTGCGACGACATTGCAGACCGGCTTGATTTGTCGCCCGTGGCGGTGGATTTCGCACTCCGTGCACTGGAGTCAGGCGCTTCCCGCCTCGGGTGATTTGCGAAGGCCGGCTGCATGACTCACTGCAAAACCGATCGGTTGAAATCAGCCAGGTAATGGAGCGGGCGAAGGGAATCGAACCCTCGTATGCAGCTTGGGAAGCTGCCGTTCTACCATTGAACTACGCCCGCGCTGAAATTCACCGCCCGCGCTGAAATTCACCGTTTGTCTGCGGCGACGATTTCGTCATAGGCCGGAGCCTGATCGAGAAGCCTGCGCTGCATCATCCAGCTGACTTTCTCGTTGAATTCGGCCGCCTGATAGGGTTGAGCGCCGATCAGTTCCGGCAGCAGTCCGGTCTTCTGTTGCGCCGGCGTCAGATCCCTCAACAATTCCGTGCGCGAGCGATCCTCGTTTTCCCTGAGCCAGCCGACCGCGCGATTGAGCGCGCGCATGATCTTTTGCGCGGTTTCTTCGTCCACGTCGTCGCCGGCGACAATACCGCCGCGCCAGCGCAGGTCTGCGAGCTTGCGCGCGCCTGCCGTATAGGCGCGGCTGACCAGCGGCTCCATCAGTGCCGCGGCCTCGGTCTCGCCGCTGAGCAGCGCCGCCAGGCGGTCATTGGCGTGCACCAGCCTGATCTCGCCATAAGGAATGCCGGCGGCTTCCAGGACTTCGATCGCCGCGTAGAAGGTACCGGCATGCCAGGTCACCGCAACCGGTACGTTGCGAAGCTGGGCGACATCGGTGATTTTCGAGTCGGAGCGTACGACGATGGCGCCCGTACGCATCGTGCAGTCCAGGCCGATGATGCGGCCATGCCCGAGCTGCTGCACCCGCTCGATCGCGCCCCATTCGCAGACCGGATAGACCTCCAGCTCTCCGTGCGAAAGTTGCGTTTCCTTCCAGCGTTCCGAAAAATTCTGCACCCGTCCGGCCGTGCCTTTGGGGTTGTCTTCGTGATATTCGATGGCAAGCCCTTCATCCCTGAAATAGCCCCGTTCAACGGCGACGCGCCAGGGGCGGTCATGGGCATTGCTGTCGCTCTGGATGCGAATCGTGCGGGTCACGCGCTTCTTCCTTCAGTTCGGTTTGTTCTGTGCAGCAGGATTTAGCATCAGTGAGCTTGCAGCGAAAGCACCACCATGACCGCGCCCCGCGTGGCGGGACCGGCCTGTGATCGGCTATGGTCCCCGGATGCCAAACGGACGGGAAGGCCCATGAAGCATTTGTGCGGAATCGTGCTGGTCATCGGCCTCTTTCCGGCTGTTGCGTCTGCCGTCGAGTGGACGAAATTCAACGACCCGGGGGAGGGTGCATTTTCGCTCGAAGTGCCGGCCGGCTGGCAGGTTGTGGGCGGCATCAAGCGGCTTTCGGTCAATCAGCCGCATCCGGTTGTCGGCGTTCTGTCGCCAGACAAACTCACAAAAATCATGCTCGGCGATCCCGCCGCAATCGCCTATGGCGAACTCACCGGCCAGATGCGCGCGCTCGGATTTCGCGAGGGCCAGTCCTACCGTCCGCATGGCGAGCCGGAAATTGTCCGGAATTACCGCACCGGCACGGAGTGGTCGGTCGAACTTGCGCAACGCGAGTTGCAGCAGGATGACTGCACGAATGTCAAAGTGGTGCGGCAACAGGCGATTCCGGCGCTCAATCGCGGACTCCCCATGCCGCAGGGCGTCGAGCACCGCGACACGGCGGGTGAGACCTATCTCACCTGTGTGCGGCAGAATATTCTGTACGCGGCATATGGGTTTTCAGAAACCGCCGGTGATTACTACTATCAGGGCAATCAGGTGATCGCCGGGGTGTGGACCGATGATACCAGCGTCGTGCTTCTGACGCCGCAGGGGCTCGGTGCGCAGGCGATGGCGGTCGCCGGACACATGCTGAACACGATGCAATGGAATCCGGCATGGTGGCAGCGGCAATTTCACGCCACCGTCGCCCAGTCCAATGCGTTGTATGCGCAGGCAACAAAGGCCATCGCGCAGCAGGGTGCGAGTTGGGACCGCACGATCCGCGGCGTCGGGCAATACACCAATCCGCAAACCGGGAAACGCGTCGAAGTGCCAATCAGCGGCGCTGAATCATTCGCGCAAAATGCCGCCGGAGACATCATCGGGCTGGTTGGGGCCAACGCGCCGCCCGCCGGATTCACGATGCTGAAGAAAGGCCCACACTGACCAATGGCGACGGAGAGCGCGCACATGGCCACCGTTGACCAGATATTCATTGCTTCCGGCGCAGCCCGGCCGATGCAGTCACTGCAAATGGTAGAAGTGACCGCTCATGGTCTGGACGGCGACCGCTATGCAATCCGCCGGGGATCATTTTCGGGCCAGCGT
>JANWHR010000160.1 GCA_025450355.1 Micropepsaceae bacterium | reverse complement strand
GCGGCAATCAGGCCAAATACGACCCAATGAAAGGTCTTGTGGAGGACGCCGTAACCCGGCTCGATCAGTTCGGATTCGACCACACCACGCCGGACTGTACCATCAGACATCATGCTCTCCTTTAGGCACGCCTGCGCGTCATCCGCGATCGAGGTCACGCGCGAGGGTTATTCGACCAGTTCTTCTCGCTATCTGCGTGTAAACAGGCCGTGAGGTCCATTCAGATCCGTGATGATCATCAACTTGACCGCGAAGTTGTCGGTGCCTGGCGTCAGGCCAAATCCGACGCCCGTTTCGATCGAGATCGGGTCCCCATTGTAATCAACGACGCCCCAGAGTTGGTGCCATTGCTGATCGCCCGGCAAAAACCGGCGAAGCTCGCCGAAATCGTCATATTCCTCAGCGGCAATCGTCCAACTGTCGTTGATTTTATAATCAAGCCGCTCGGCCGGGACAAATTCCAGCCGCGAAAATCCCCTGTAGTAATTGTCCACAATGGGATTGATTGTGATGCTGAAGCCTTCCGCGAAACGCCAGCCGATGATTGGACGGATTTCTCCGGTATTCACCGGACGGTCCCACTGTTTCTCGTTCCAACTGAATTCAAAATTAATGCCGTAGAAAAACTCTTTGTCCTCATTGTGCGGCTGCACGAACAGTTCCCGAACCTTGAAGCCATTATAGGTCCAGCCCAGATTGCTGGAATCGGAGTAGAGCGGAAGATAGAGGCCCTGTTCCCACCAGTCGGTGACGCCATAGGCCCATTCGGTGACGCCGGAGAGCGTGTGATTGTCCACGACAGAGCCCGGATAGGCAGGGGTCTTCAGCCCGCTCGGGGTGTAGTTGTTGTGCCAGGTGAGGTTGAACACGCCCACCGCTGAAATGTCGCCCTGATAGACCTGAATCTCGTCGGTGACTGCGTAGGCCGCGACGGGAATCAACGAAAATGCCGCCGCCAAGGCCAGACGCGACCAAGCCGGCGTTCCTACGATGTATACGGATGCCGTAACAAACTGCGCCGCGATGCCGACGCTACCCCCCTTACGCATTGCCCCACCCCGAGCCGAGATTTTCTTCGTCCTATCACAGGCTAAACAGGGAAGTTCACAGTGAGACGCAGTTGCAGCAATGATTAACTGCTTTTAAGCGGGCAGCTTTCCAAGGCGGAGGCCTGGAAGCCCGCGCTCCATGCGGCTCACGTGAAGACGCGGGAGAAGATCGCGTCCACGTTTTTGAAATGGTAGTCGAGGTCGAACAGCACCTGGAGGTCGGCAGGTTTCAGCAGGCGCGTGACCTTACTGTTGGCGTTCAGCAGATCGAGCAGATTGCCTTCGCCCTGCCAGCTCCGCATCGCGTTTTCCTGAACCAGCTTGTAGGCGTCCTCGCGCGCCATGCCGTGCTGCGTCAACGCCAGCAACACACGCCCGCTGGCGACGAGGTCCGCGCTGCGCATCAGATTGGCGCGCATGCGTTCCGGATAGACGATGAGCTTTTCCACCAAAGTGGCTGCGCGGGTGAGGGCGAAATCCAGCGTGACCGTCGCATCGGGCCCGATGTAGCGTTCCACCGAGGAATGCGAGATGTCGCGTTCGTGCCAGAGCGCCACGTCTTCGAGCGCCGGAAGCGCATAGGCGCGAACCATGCGCGCGAGCCCGCACAGATTCTCCGACAGCACCGGATTGCGCTTGTGCGGCATGGCGGATGAGCCCTTCTGCTTTTCAGCGAAGAACTCCTCGGCTTCCATCACTTCGGTGCGCTGCAGATGGCGGATTTCGGTCGCGAGCCGTTCCAGCGAGCTTGCGATCACTGCCAGCGTGGCAAAGAACATCGCGTGGCGGTCGCGCGGAATGACCTGGGTAGAAATGGTCTCGCGTTCGAGACCCATGGCGCGCGCGACATGGGTTTCCACGCGCGGATCAACATTGGCGAAAGTCCCGACGGCGCCCGAGACCGCCGCGACGGCGACTTCTTTCCGCGCCGCCAGCAGCCTTTGCTTCGCGCGCTGAAATTCGGCGTAAAAGCCCGCAAGCTTCAGGCCGAAGGTGGTCGGCTCCGCGTGAATGCCGTGGCTGCGGCCGATCATCGGCGTGAGCTTGTGTTCGAAGGCGCGGCGCTTCAACGCCGCCAGCAGCGCATCAAGGTCCTCAACAAGCAGGTCCGCCGCGCGGGAAAGTTGCACCGCGAATGTCGTGTCGAGAACGTCCGACGACGTCATGCCCTGATGCACAAATCTTGCTTCGGGGCCAACGATCTCGGCGAGGTGTGTCAGGAACGCGATGACGTCGTGTTTGACGTCGCGCTCGATCTCGTCGATGCGGTCAATATCAAAGCGTGCACCGCGGCCTTTCTCCCAGATCACCCGGGCGGCATCTTTGGGGATCACGCCCAATTCAGCCATGGCATCCGCGGCATGGGCCTCGATTTCAAACCAGATGCGGTATCGGGTTTCCGGCGACCAGATGGCCGTCATTTCGGCCCGTGCATAACGCGGAATCATGGCTGAACGCCCATGCGTGCACGCCGGCACGTCGGGATTGGTGACGGCACCATTGAAATTTTTTGAATCAGTGGCCCCCCTCGTCACCCGTTGGGCGACACTCCCCCGTGGACAGAAAGCTATATGCCGAGGCCGCCAAGCGCGACATATTTGATTTCGACAAATTCGTCGATTCCGTATTTTGAGCCTTCACGGCCGATGCCCGATTCCTTCATACCGCCGAAGGGCGCAACTTCGGTGGAGATAATGCCTTCGTTCACGCCGACGATGCCATATTCAAGGCCCTCCATGACGCGCCAGATGCGGCCGACATCGCGGGCATAGAAATAGGCGGCGAGACCGTATTCCGTGTCATTCGCGAGCCTGATCGCTTCTTCGTCGTCATGGAAGCGGAACAGCGTGACAACGGGGCCGAAAATTTCTTCGCGCGCGAAGGCCATCTCAGTCGTGACGTCGCGGACGATGGTGGGCTCGAAAAATGTCCCACCGAGAGAATGGCGCTTTCCACCGAGGGCGATCTTCGCCCCCTTGCCGGTTGCCTCGCTCAGGAGTTCTTCCACCTTTTCGACAGCGGCCATATTGATGAGCGGCCCCTGTTCGATTCCCGGCGCCGCTCCATTTCCGACCTTCAGGGCCGAAACCGCGCGGGCGAGCTTTTCCGAGAACGCATCATAAATGCCGTCCTGGATCAGGAAGCGGTTGGCGCAGACGCAGGTCTGGCCCATGTTGCGGAATTTCGACACCATCGCCCCGGCAACTGCGGCTTCGAGATCGGCATCATCGAAGACAATGAACGGCGCGTTTCCGCCCAGTTCCAGCGACACCTTCTTCACCGTCGAAGCGCATTGACGCATCAGTTGCTTGCCCACCGGGGTTGAACCGGTGAAGGAGAATTTCCGGACCAGCGGATTTTCCGTGAGTTCCTTTCCGGCGCGCGCGGAATGGGAAGAAGTCACGATGTTGAAGACGCCTTTGGGCAACCCGGCACGCTGTGCGAGCTCGGCCAATGCGAGCGCGGACAGCGGTGTCAATTGCGCCGGTTTGATCACGGCCGTGCAGCCAGCCGCAAGCGCGGGCGCAACCTTGCGCGTGATCATGGCGTTGGGGAAATTCCACGGCGTCACAGCCGCGACGACGCCGACCGGCTCCCTGATGACGATGATACGCCGGCCGCGGATGTTTGTCGGAATGACGTCGCCATAGAGACGCTTGCCTTCCTCGGCAAACCATTCGACGAAAGACGCGCCATAGGCGATTTCGCCACGGCTTTCGGCCAGCGGTTTGCCCTGTTCGGCGGTCATGAGCTGCGCCAGATCCTCCTGGGCGGCCATCATCAGCTCATACCAGCGGCGCATGACGGTCGCGCGTTCCTTTGCCGTCTTGCCACGCCAGGCCGGAAAGGCGCGGTGCGCCGCTTCGATCGCTTTCCTCACCGCCTCCTCATCAAGGTCGGCAACTTCGGCGATCACTTCCCCGGTGGCCGGGTTTTTCACCGGGAAGCGCGCGCCCGACGACGCGCCATGCCAGCCACCGTCATAAAAGGCCATGTCGCGCAGGAGCGAATTGTTCTCGAGCTTCAGCATGGTGGAGTTCCTGTTGCTGTGCGAAATGCCGCCTAAAGCAAACCCAACGCCTTGAAACTGGCATGGTTTCCGCGGCCGATGACGAGGTGGTCGTGGACCTCGATTTGCAGGGCTTTGGCAGCGGCTGCGATTTCGCGCGTCACGACGATATCGCTGCGGCTGGGTGTGGGGTCGCCGCTGGGGTGATTGTGCACCAGGATGAGCGCCGAGGCGCCGAGTTCCAGCGCGCGCCGCACGACTTCACGGGGGTAAACCGGGGCGTGGTCCACGGTGCCGCGCGCCTGGGCTTCATCGGCGATCAGGACATTCTTGCGGTCGAGAAACAGCACGCGGAATTCCTCGACCGGCGCGCGCGCCATGCGGGCCGAACAATAATCCAGCAACGCGTCCCATGAGGCGATCGCGGGCTTACCGAAAACTTTACCGCGTGCCAGGCGCTGGGCCGCGGCCTCGACAATTTTCAGTGACGCGATCATGTTGTCGTTCAGACCTTCGATCTGGCGCAGCCGTTCCGGGGACGCCGCGATGAGATCGGCAAAACTTCCGTCAAACTCGTTGAGCAGCATTTTCGCGAGCGGCTTGGTGTCCTTTCGCAGGACGGCCATGAAGAGCAACAGTTCGAGCAACTCGTAATCGGGCAGCGCATCGCTTCCGCCCGAAAGAAAGCGTTCGCGCAACCGTTCGCGATGGCCACTGTGAAGCGGAATCTCTTGCGCCGCGCCGTCAGGGATAGGGCGGGCAGTGCCATCCTTTGGGCGAGAGGGTGAAGATCTCGAAACCATCCTGCGTGACGCCAATGCTGTGTTCAAACTGCGCCGAAAGCGAGCGGTCGCGCGTCACCGCTGTCCAGCCGTCGTTCAGGACTTTCACGGCATAGCCGCCGAGATTGATCATGGGTTCGACGGTAAAGAACATCCCGGGCTTCAGCACCACGCCCTGCCCAGGCCTGCCGTAATGCACGATATTGGGCAGCGCGTGAAAAATGCGTCCCACACCATGGCCGCAGAAATCGCGCACAACCGAACAGCGTTCCTGGTCTTCGGCAAAGGACTGAATCGCGTAACCGATATCGCCCGTCGTGGCGCCCGGCTTCACGGCCGCAATACCGCGCATCATGCATTCATAGGTGATTTCGACCAGGCGCTGGGCTTTGCGCTTCACATCGCCGACGTAATACATGCGGCTCGTGTCGCCATGCCAGCCGTCCAGAATGACCGTGACATCCATGTTGAGGATGTCGCCGTCCTTGAGCGGCCGGTCGCTGGGGATTCCGTGGCAGACGACATGATTGAGGGAAGTGCAAAGCGTATGGCGGTAGCCGCGATAACCCAGGCAGGCCGGCAATGCCCCATGTGCCGTGACATAATCGAAAGCGAGCTTGTCCAATGCCTCGGTCGTAACGCCGGGTTTGACTTCCGGAACAAGCAAATCGAGCAATTCGGCGGCCAGCCGGCCGGCCCTGCGCATGCCCTCAAAATCTTCCGCGCTATGGGTTGAAACCGCGAAAGCCGAGCGGCGGGCGACCTCAATGGAGCCGCGGTCAAGGAGAAGGTCTGGTGGAGCTTCCGGCATCAGGAGAAATCTGGTCCCTTCGCGTAATGGCCGCAGTCGCGCTCACGTCGCGATCTCATAGATGATCTATTCTGCCCTTTTACACTTGGTTGGCCCGGTGCGCCACCTCAAGGAGGAGCATCTCGAACATGTGTGATGTTCCGCGGGTCACGGCCGCTGTCCTGATCATTGGCGACGAAATCCTTTCGGGACGCACGCAGGACAGCAACCTCGCGGTGATCGCCCGGTTCCTTGCTCCGATGGGGATCGAGCTGATGGAAGCACGGGTCGTGCCGGACATCGAAAGCGAAATCGCCGCCGCCGTGAATCTGCTGCGCCGAAAATATGACTATCTGTTCACAACCGGCGGGATTGGACCGACGCATGATGACATCACCGCCGATGCAGTCGGGGCGGCATTCGGGATTCCGGTGGAACATGACCACACTGCAATGGCGATTCTGGCCGAACGCTACCGGCCGGGCGAGTTCAACGAAAGGCGCCAACGGATGGCGCGAATGCCACGGGGCGCGACGTTGATCCGGAACCGGATTTCCACCGCGCCGGGATTCCAGATTGAAAATGTTTTCGTCATGGCGGGCGTGCCGAAAATCATGGAAGTCATGCTGGACGATATTTCGCCGCGCCTGAAGCGCGGAGTTCCTCTGGTCAGCCGAAACATCCGGTGTTCGCTTCCGGAAGGACAGATCGCAGAGCAACTGCAAGCGATCCAATCTGCGCATCCCGGCTTGCGCATCGGCAGCTACCCGTTTTTCGCGCCTCCCGGTTCCGGCGGCGCATCCGGCACAACGCTGGTCGTCCGCGGCAGAGATGAAGCTGAGGTTTCAACTGCTGCCGATGAGGTCGCGGAACTCGTCAAGTCGCTGGGCGGAATTGCGACGGCGGTGGAATGATTTCAGATTGATTGTGTTAACGCTTGTGTGCCACGCTGCGGCCGATCGGTGGGGGTATAACATTGATCCGTCTGGTGGCGTTTTGCCTGGGAGGGGTGCTTTGTGCTGCAGCCGGTGTCGCGGCGGCGGGCGATTTCGCTTCAAGCCAGCAGGTGGACTATTTCACGCAAGGAAAGCACGAGTTTTACATCTGGTGCCCGGGCGGAACTGATTACACCGCCACGTCTGCCGGAAACGGTGCGGAAGACGCCCAAATGGCGCTGTACAATGGAATGAAAGCCGCCGGAAAAACGAAATGCTGGCCAATCTGGCAGGGTCGTGTGGCTGAACGCTAAGAGCGGGCTTGCCGCCGCCGCGTCGAAGTGGCGCTATGGCGCGCCACGAAGGCGGGAAGCCCGTGGTCCATCAGCTAATTCAGTGAATTGTCGGTGGCCGCCCGCGCCAGAGTGGCCTGGGCGGAAGTCTGATTGGCAAACACGCCGCGTGCCCGGGTGAGGGCTTCTTCGGCTTTCGCCTTGTTGCCGAGGACGGAATAGGCGCGGATCAGGCGGACCCAGCCGTCGAGATCGTTGGGGCTGGTCTGCAACCGGTCGGCCAATTGCTGGACCATCGCTTCGGGATTTGGCGCAGCGCCGCCGGCGCTTGCCTTCAATGCCGCGACCTGGTCGATGAGCTGGCCGCGCCAAGGTGTGTCAGGGGGCGCATCGGCAAGTACGCCTTCCCAGAGCGAAAGCGCGCCAGCCTTGTCACCGCGCGTGGCCAGTCCTACGCCCATGTAATAGCGTGCAACCAGATTTTTGGGGTCTTCGGTTAAAGTTTGCTGGAAAACGCCTTCGGCCTCTTTCGTCACTTGGCCGGAAGCCTCGACCATGGCTTCGCCATAGCTGGACAGAAGCTGGGGAGTCGCCTGACCCTGCTCGGCCTTTTGCGCGTCCACCGCATGCGCCAGCGCTTTTTCGGCCTGATCTGCATTGCCCAGTGTGAGGTAGCCCCGGCCCAGCAGGGTCCAGCCCTCGATATCGCCGGGCCGGTTTGGCATCCGCTTTGCCAACATCGAAATCAGCGCGGGATAATCCGTCTTTGACGGTCCGGTCAGCGAATCAAGGGCGAGCTGCGGACGCCCAAGTGCGCCATAGACGCCAAGCCCGATGGCCATTGTGGCAAGGCCCGCAAGCACGGCATAGACCGGGCGGGAATTGGTCCGGGCTGCATCGCGCGCCGGACGCACCGCGGGCACGATCACAAAAGCGGCGGCCAAAAGCGCCACGGCGGCAAAAATCAGGACCAGCACGGCGATCATGGAATACGGCTATATCCGTATTGCCGGCATGGATAGCCCCTGTAAATGATTCGCGGCGCAAAATAGCGCGAGTGGCTGCTTGAGCGGGAGCGCGACAATCCTAGCACGCATTCGGGCGTTTCACAGACTGCAAATGGATTGCAGTTGCGACTAACTTGCAGTACGACGTTGCGAATAGATCGCAATCTCGCGCCAAGCGACGCTGAGGCATAAGAGACGGAACGCAATGCTTGCAACCCTGCTGATCGTGTTTCGCGAAATGCTGGAGGCAGGTCTGGTGGTCGGGATTGTTCTGGCGGCCACCGTGGGCCTGTCGGGGCGCACGCGGGCAGTTGCCGGCGGTGTCGCGGTGGGGGTGCTTGGCGCGGGCGTTGTCGCGGGCCTGGCCGATGTGATTGCAACCGCGGCAGAGGGCGTGGGCCAGGAAATTTTTACCGCAGGCGTGCTGATTGCCGCTGTGGCGATGCTGACTTTCCATAGCGCCTGGATGACGCACCACGGACGCAAGCTCAATGCAGAGCTTTCGGCCTTCGGTCATGCCGCAAGCCATGGCGACAAATCGCTGCCCGCGTTGGCAGCGGTTGTCGCCTTGGCGGTAATGCGCGAAGGTTCGGAGGTGGTGCTGTTTCTCTATGGCATCGCGATTTCGGCGCATGAAAGCCCGATGTCCATGCTGGCGGGAGGATTGGCCGGCGCCGTGCTCGCCGCGGCGGTGTCCTACCTGCTGTATCGGGGACTTCTCACCATCCCGATGCGCTACTTTTTCAGGATCACCAACTGGCTGATCGCATTGCTGGCGGCGGGAATGGCGGGCCAGGCGGCGGCCGTACTGGCAGGGGCTGATCTGATCCCGTCCTGGGGCGACCGGATCTGGAATACATCCTTCATCCTTTCCGACGATAGCTGGCTCGGGCGCGCGTTGCATGCCCTTGTGGGTTATTCGGCTGCGCCCTCCGGAATTCAGATCGCAGCCTATGTGGCGACGCTCGCCCTGATTGTTTCGCTGACGAAAGTCACGCGGCAGGAAAAGCCTTCGGCAAAGCACCGGTTGGTGCGCGGCGACGGCAAAGTGGGGGCACGGAGTTGAGGCGCATTCGCCTGGTATGTGTCGCAATGGCCGCGGGTCTGCTGGCCGGAATTGCGCATGCCGAAGACAATCCACGCCTGACGATCAAGGATCACAAATTCCAGCCGCAACAGATCGAAGTCCCTGCCGGGGTTAAATTCAGACTGATGGTGAGGAACGACGACAACACGGCGTCGGAGTTCGAAAGCTTTGAATTGAACCGGGAGAAGGTCGTTCCGGCGGGCAGTGAAATTCCGGTTTTCCTCGGCCCGCTGGATCGCGGGCAATATCCTTTTTTTGACGATTTCCATCGCGACACCGCGCGGGGCGTGCTGGTCGTGAAATAATCCTGACGGGGGAAAACATGCGGCCCATCCGCCTGTCGCGGAGACGGACAGTTGTTGCCTTGCTTGCCGCGGGCATTGGGGGCACGGTGCTTCCAGCAAGGGCCGATATCGGTGAGCTGAAGGTCTATACGCCGCTGATCGAAACCGGCGTGCTGGAATTCGAATACCGGGGCGCCCGCACATTCGATTCCGATCCGGCAAAGAACGGCGCGGAAGCGCAGAAATTTTCCCTGGGATACGGGCTGACGGACTGGTGGTTCTTCGAGGTCTATGGCGCCTGGGCGCGCGACCCCGGCGGCAGCGCGCATTTTGACGGGACAGAATGGGAGAGCGTGTTCCAGCTCACCGAACCCGGCGAATACTGGGCCAATTTTGGCGTGCTTGCCGAATATGAGCGCGTGCAGAACCGCAAAGCGGATTCCGACGAAATCGATTTCGGCCCGCTAATCGAACATGATTTTGGACCGGTGACAACCGATCTCAATCTGATCTTCAGCCGCCAGACCGGACCCCACCTCACCGAACGCGGTGTTGGTTTTGGTTATCGCCTGCAGGCGCGCTGGCGTCTGCTGCCGCAATGCCAGCCGGGATTGGAAGCCTATGGCGATCTCGGTCCGATCGGGATCATCAATCCGCTGCCCGAAGAGCAACACCTGTTCGGGCCGGTTGCACAGGGCCGGTTCACGCTCGGCTCCATGCCGGGGACCCTGCAGTATAATTTTGGCTACCTCTTCGGGCTGACGCGGGAATCGCCGGGCGGTGCGGTCAAGCTGATCCTGGAATACGAATTGCCGCTGTAATTCCGGGTGGTGCCCAGGAACGATTGCGCAGAGCTTCCGTTTTAGCGCCATGGGCGAACGGGCGTTTTCAGCCATTCCGGTGCATGAGCGGCAGACGAAGCCGCGTAAGCGCGGACTGACGGAAATTCGCGGTCCCTATTACACGGTGGTGGGCCGGCGCTATCTCGAAGACCTGCTGGAATTGATGTCCGCTTATGTGGACGGGTTGAAGTTCGCCGGCGGTTCCTTCGCGCTGATGCCGCGGGAGCGGGTGAAGGAACTAATCGATCTGGCGCACCGGAACGGCGTCTATGTCTCCACCGGGGGCTGGGTCGAATATGTGCTCACGCGTGGGCCGCAGGCGGTCGAGCACTATCTTGCGGAAGCGAAGGCGCTTGGCTTTGATATCGTCGAGCTTTCCTGCGGGTTCATCAGCATGTCCACGGATGATCTGCTCGCGCTGATCAAAAAGACGCTTGAGGCTGGATTGAAACCGAAGCCGGAACTGGGAATCCAGTTTGGAGCGGGCGGCGCGACGGCGGCGGCCGAACTGGCAGCCGAGGGGACGCGCAGCGCGCAATGGGTAATTTCGCGTGCCCGCGCCTGTCTCGAAGCCGGGGCCGGGATCATCATGATTGAATCGGAAGGCATCACCGAAAGCGTGACGCAGTGGCGCACGGATGTCGTATCGCAAATCGTCGAAGGTCTCGGCCTGGAACACACGATGTTCGAGGCGGCCGACCCCGCGGTGTTTGAGTGGTATGTGAAGAACTACGGTCCCGACATCAATCTGTTCGTGGATCACAGCCAGATCGTGCAACTGGAATGCCTGCGTTCGGGTATTTGGGGCACGAAGAGCAGTTGGGGCCGTGTGGTGAGCTACAGGCCCGGCTGAACGGGCTCCATTTTCGACTGACCTGACGTGATTTGCGGCTGCCCCGATTGTGCCGCGCGGCCGTGGCGGGCAAACTCCACCTTCGATGCACGATGATGCGGGGGCGGCGCGATGCCGGATAAGCCAGTCTTCTCAAGGCGCGAAACATTGCTGACCGGCGCCGCACTGGCGCTTGGGCCGGATCTGGCGGGCGCCGCGGTTGCTGCCGATTCCGCAGACCGGTTGGGATCACAGCCGCCCGTGAATCCGCGGCAGCGCCTGCTGCTCAAGGCGGGCACGATCATCAGCATGGACCCGCGCGTTGGCGATCTCGCAAGAGGCGACGTACTGATCGAAGGCACGAAAATTTCAGCGGTGGCGCCGAATATCAGCGCGACTGGCGCGGAGGTCATCGATGCCGGCAATATGATCCTCATTCCGGGCCTGATCGATTGTCACCGGCATTCCTGGGAAGGCCAGCTCCGCCGCATCAACCCGAACGCGCCGACGCTTGCCGACTATTCCAACGCGACTCATTTGAGTTTTGCCACCCATTACCGTCCGCAGGACATGTATGTGGGCGGGATGATCACCGCGCTCGGTTGCATCGACGCGGGCATCACCTGTGTGATCGACAATTCCCACAACGCGCGCAGCGCCGCGCATTCCGATGCCGCCGTCGAAGCGCTGCTGGATTCCGGAATGCGCGCGGTACATGCCTCGGGCGCACCCCAGGCTGGCAATTGGGACCATCAATGGCCGCAGGACCTCGCGCGTCTTCAGAAAAAATATTTCAGCGACGGCGACGGGCTGGTGACGTTACGAATGTTTTCAGCGCCGGATCGCGGGAACTGGACCTACGCCCGCAGGTTGGGGCTGCGGATCACAACAGAATTTCAGGGGCCGCAACTGGCCGCGCTGCTCGATCCATTGTGGCAAGACAGGCTGGTCGGGCCTGACAACACCTTCAACCATTGCGGCGCTCTGCCCGAACGGACCTGGCAGATCCTGCGGCAATCCGGCGCCAATATCGACCTCTGTCCGCGCTCGGACGCGCAATATGCGCTGGGCGAAGGATTTTCGGCGTTCCAGCATGCGCTTGACCACAGCATCAAGCCGGGGCTCAGCGTCGACAACGAGACTTCCTACAGTTCCGACATGTTCGCGGAAATGCGCACCGCATTTTTCATGCAGCGCGCGGCGCTTCAGAACCGCCGCTTCCTGGGCGAACAGAATTTGCCCATGCCCGTGAATGTTCGCGACATGCTGGAATGCGCGACCGTAAACGGTGCGGTCTGCGCCGGGCTCGCGGACAGGACCGGTTCGATCAGTCCGGGCAAAGAGGCCGACATTGTCGTGATCCGCGCCGATGACATCAACTTGTACCCGTCCAACAACGCGCTTGGCACGGTTGTGCAGGCCGCCGATCGCAGCAATGTGGACACGGTGATCATCGGCGGCCAAGTCCGCAAGCGCGGCGGCAGGATCGCGGGGCTCGACATGCAAAAGCTCAAGCGCATGGTGGAAGAATCGCGCAATTACCTGTTCCGGGCGGCAGATTACCGCGAAGACATCTTCGCCGAAAAATTGCCAAAGCTGTATTGAAGCCGCACTGCGTCCGTGCGATGCGGGAATCGGCTTGAATACATAACTATATGATTATATATCTGAAAGGGAATGGATCGTTGGGGCGGGATGCCGAACGCTCACCATGTGCTATTCAGGACGCTGGCCGATCCGACGCGGCGCGCGATTTTTGAGCGCCTGTGCCGGAACGGGGAACAGACGGTTGGGGATCTGACCGCCAGGGCCGGAATATCGCAACCGGCCGTTTCAAAGCATCTCGCGATCCTGAAGCGGGCCGGCCTGGTGCGTTACCGGCACGAAGGCCGCCAGACGCATTACAGCGCCCGGCCCGGGGCGCTCGCTCCACTGACCGAGTGGACAACCCGAATGACAGAGTTCTGGAAAAGCCGGTTCGATCGGCTCGAAGATTTACTCAGGAGGATGGATGAATGAACGATAGCACGACCGAAACGCTTTCCGTCGTCATGGAACGCGAGTTGCCCTTTCCGCCGGAGAAGATCTGGCGCGCGCTGACCCGGCCACAGCTGATCGAGGAGTGGCTGATGAAGAACGATTTCAAAGCTGTCGCCGGTCACAAGTTCAGTCTGCGGGGAGACTGGGGCACGGTCGATTGTCAGGTGCTGTCCATCGAGCCCAACAGGACTTTGTCCTATTCATGGGGCGCGTATGATCTCAAAACCGTCGTGACGTGGACGCTGACCCCGACGGCTTCCGGGACGCAGCTACGGATGGAGCAAGCAGGATTCCGCCCGGATCAGCCGCAATACTACCAGGGAGCCAAAGGCGGATGGCAGCGGTTTTTTGCGGCGTTGGAGCAGGTGCTGGCGCGCGCGGGCTGAATTCACCGCAGGCGTTTCAAAATGTCCTGCGCCATCATTTCGGGTGAATTGTCGAGCGCATAATTGGCGATGAAACGGCCGCTGCCATCCATGAGATACACCACGCCCGAATGATCGACTGTATAGTCCCCGCCGTTTTCGGCCGGACGGACCTGGTAAAAGACGCGGTACTCCTTCGCGACCGAAGCGATCGCCTTGTCATCGCCGGTGAGGCCGACAAAGCGCGGGCCGAAGGACGCGAGATAATTCTTCAACTTTTCCGGCGTATCGCGCTTCGGATCGACGGTGATGAAAAGTGGCACGACCCGCTCCGCCCGCGAGCCCATCATGTCGAGTGCCGATTTCATCACCGCAAGCGTCGTCGGGCACACGTCGGGACAATAAGTATAGCCGAAAAAGACCAGCAGATATTTGCCGAGAAAATCCTGGTCGGTCCGGTTCGCGCCATTCTGATCGGTCAGCCTGAACGGGCCGCCAATTCTCACCTGTTCGCCCGATGCGACCGTTTCGACTGTGCGTTGGCCCGCGATGTCTCCGAGGCGCCAGAGCGTGCCGATCAGCACGAGAGCGGCAAGCGCGAGGTAGGGAAGGAGAACGATCCGCCGGTCCATTCCGGGGTTATCGGTCATTCGCCCAGTTGCAGCAACATGCCCCGTTCGCGCGCGCTTTGGTGGAACATCAAAAACGCGCTACCGCCAGCGGTGAGCCAAATCACATCCAGAACGAATGCGATGGCGAGATAGTCCAGCCGCACGACGTGCTGCAGCAGCACGGCGCGCATGCCGTTGAAGATATAGGAAGCTGGCAGAAGCGCGCTTAAATACTGCACCCACGGCGGCAGGATGGTGGTCGGGTAATACACGCCGCACAGGGGCGCGAGCGCAAAGATGATGGCCCAGGCAAACCCTTCCGCCCCCAGCCCGTAGCGCAGCACGAGCCCCGACACAAACAGTCCGATGCTCCAGCCAAAGGCGATCAGGATGACGAAAAAGCCCGCCAGCGCGATGCCGAGGGAATAAAGCGAAAAACCGAAAAACCAGATTGCAAGTATGGTCGCGGGAAACAGGCCGATGGATGTGCGCAGCAGGCTGACGATCATCAGGGCCGACATGTATTCGCCGGTCTTCAGCGGCGTCGCCATGAGATGACCGAGGTTCCGCGAAT